>JAJZMO010000194.1 GCA_021798235.1 Acidobacteriota bacterium
CCTTGCCGCCTTCATGCTCCGCTATAGTGAAGAAAGAGCCTCTCATGGAATCCAAAAACATTCTCAACCCTCCCAGCGCGCGCAAGCAACCCACCACGACACAAATCCACGGCCACACCTTGCAGGATGACTACGCATGGTTGCGCAATAAGGAAAGCGCTGAAGTCCTCGCATATCTGGAGGCAGAAAACGCCTACACCGCTGCCATCATGCAGCCTGCGCAGCCCTTGGCCGACACACTTTACGCGGAGATGCTCAGCCACATTCAGCAAACGGACGTCTCCGTTCCCTACTTCAAACATGGATTTTTTTATTACTCACGCATCGTCGAAGGCCAGCAGTACATGCTGTACTGCCGCATTCCAGCGCCTGCCGGTTCCAACGCCGACACGCTCCCTACGCTGCCTCCGCCCGAGGGTTTTCCCAACGAGCAGGTGCTGCTCGACGTCAATCAGCTCGCTCTTGGCCAAGCCTTCCTGTCTCTCGGTGCCTTCGCCGTCTCGGACGACGGCCTCCGCCTGGCCTACACCACAGACAACACCGGCTTTCGCCAATACATCCTCTTCGTCCGCGATCTGCGCAGCGGCATCACCACACCCGCACTGGCCGAGCGCGTCGGCTCCATCGAGTGGGCCGCCGATAACCACACGCTCTTCTACGCCATCGAAGATGAAGAGACCAAGCGCCAGCACCAACTCTACCGCTTGAACCTTACAGATCCGCAGTCGCAAAGCACGTTGCTCTACGAAGAGCCAGATGAGCGCTTCAACATCGCCATCAACCGCACCCGCGATGGAGAATATCTTCTGCTGGAAATCTCCAGCCACACCACCAGCGAACTGCGCTTTCTCTCCGCGCAACAGCCGCTCGGCTCTTTCCAAATCCTCGAAACTCGCCGTGATGCAATCGAATACTACGCCGATCACTGCGAAGGCCACTGGTACATTCGGGCCAACGATACGGGTAGAAACTTTCGCCTGGTCACCGCGCCCGTCACCGCATGCCGCCGGGAAAACTGGCGCGAAATTTTGCCCCACCGTGCGGACATCATGCTGGAGGATGTTGATCTCTTCCGCAGCTTCTTCGCCGTTACAGAGCGCATCCACGGGCTACCCCACCTGCGCATCTTTGACCGCAGCAGCGCGCAGCCGCTCCAAGAGATTGCCTTTCCAGAGCCAGCCTATCGCGCCGCAGCAGAGATCAACGCGGAGTTCGACGCGACCACCTATCGCTACAGCTATCAGTCGCTGGTCACTCCCGCCTCTGTCTACCTATATGATGTGACCGCCGCCAAAAGCACGCTGCTCAAGCAAGCCATAGTCCCCGGTGGATTTGATCGTTCGCTCTACACATCCGAACGCATCTTTGCGCCTGCACAGGACGGCGTGCTGGTGCCTGTTTCCCTCGTCTACCGCAAGGACATATTCGCAAGCGGAAACAACCCAATCTACATTTACGGTTATGGATCCTATGGCTACTCGCTGCCCATCGGCTTCAACTCCAACCGGATCAGCCTGCTCGATCGCGGCCTGGTGCTCGCCTACGCACACATTCGCGGCGGTGGAGAAATGGGCAAACCCTGGCATGATGCCGGACGCCTGATGCAAAAGCAGAACACCTTCTCCGACTTCATCGCCGTTACAGAACACTTGCTTGCGCAGGGTTATGGCGCACGCGACAAGGTGGCCATCGAGGGCGGCAGCGCGGGCGGCTTGCTGATGGGCGCCGTGGTCAATCAACGCCCCGATCTCTTCCGCGTGGTGCTCTCGCACGTCCCATTTGTGGATGTAATGAACACCATGCTCGATGCCTCCCTGCCGCTCACCGTGCCCGAGTATGAGGAGTGGGGCAATCCCAACGAACAGCCTGCATTTGATTGCATGTTGGCATATTCGCCGTATGACAATCTGCGCGCACAGGCCTATCCAGCCATGCTGGTCAAGACCTCGCTGCATGACAGTCAGGTGATGTATTGGGAGCCGGCAAAGTACGTGGCCAAACTGCGCACGCTCAAGCAGGATGCGAATCTCTTACTGCTGCACACCAACATGGCCGCAGGCCACGGCGGAGCCTCAGGCCGCTACGACTACTTGAAAGAGATCGCCTTCGACTATGCTTTTCTGCTCTGGCAGCTTGGCGTGGAGCGCATCGCGTAGCTCGATCGTTTTTTGTGCTCGACGTCCACCAGATTCAGCCGTAGTGCAATTTGAAAAACAAGAGAGTAGCGAGTAATCCAACATTCTTAAAACGAACTCACGATCGAAAATTTCTGGATCCCCATTCCAGCCGCACTGCTTGCGGCCAGAGGGGAAGACTACGCTTCCATTCCCGCTGTAAATACCCGGCAATCACACGCCGCGCAGTGCCTGCGAAAAACTCACCTCACGCTGCTTCTTATCCCGCGCAGATTTCTCCTCTTGGGGGATGCTATCGCCTTCGCCGGGCGCAAGAAATAGATTCGCCTCCAGCCCATGCTGGCGCGTGTAGAGATCCCAATAGCGTCCGCGCTTGGCAAATAATTCTTCGTGATTGCCTCGCTCAGCGATGCGTCCCTCTTCGATCACAAGAATCTGATCCGCACGCCGAATGGTGGAGAGCCGGTGCGCGATCACAAACGTTGTGCGCCCACGCATCAGATAGCTGAGTCCCTCTTGAATCAACGCCTCACTTTCAGAATCCAGGCTGGAAGTGGCCTCATCTAGAATCAAAATTCTGGGATCGGCCAGAATCGCACGCGCAATGGAGATGCGCTGGCGCTGCCCGCCGGAGAGCTTCACGCCGCGCTCGCCAACAATGGTCTCGTAGCCTTCAGGAAAACGCTCGGCAAACTCATCCACGCGCGCAATGCGGCAGGCCGCGAGCACTTGCTCCTCGGTGGCCTGCGGACGCGAAAACTGAACGTTATCCCGAATGCTGCCATCAAACAGAAATGATTCTTGCAGCACCACGCCCAACTGCGTGCGATAGTCGCGAAGCCGCACCGTCGCCAGATCCACACCATCAATACGTACACAGCCAACATCCGGCACATGAAAGGCGCAGAGTAAACTGATGATCGTCGACTTGCCCGATCCCGAAGGCCCGATCAGTGCTGTCACCGTGCCCGGCTGCGCATCGAGCGTAATGCTGCGCAACACCGGCTTATCTGGCTCATAGGAGAAGCTGACATCTTCATAGCGCACCTCGCCACGCAAGGGGCCGATGGATACCGTGCGGCGCGGGTCGCGCTGTTCATCGGTCTCCGCAAGAATCTCACTGGTGCGATCCAGTCCAGCCAGGGCCTCCGTAAGTTGCGTGCCAATGGCGACGATCTGGAAAACGGGTGCAATCATGTACGCGAGAAACATGACGTATTCCAAATAATCGCCGCGTGTCATGTGATGCGCCACCACCTGTTGCGCGCCCAGATACATAACCAGCGCACCCACCACACCCAGTACCACCGTGGAGGCCAGCCCCATCACCGACTGTGCCGTCAACGTGCGGATCACATTCTCCAAGAGCCGCAACACTCCACCTGCAAATACCTTGGCCTCGCGTTCTTCCGCGTGGTATCCCTTCACCACGCGCACGCCGCCCAAGGATTCCGTGAGTCGACCGGTCACCTCTGCGTTGATGCGCGCGCGCTCGCGAAAGATGGGCCGGATGGTCTTGAAGGCCGTGCGCAATATCAACGTGAAGATGGCGAGAATCACAAAGGCCAGCAGTGTCATTCGAGCGTTGATGTGCAACAGCCAGCCAAAGGCCAGCGCCGCAGCCAACAGTCCGCCCACAAATTCCACCAGCCCTGTGCCGATTAAATTGCGCACGCCCTCCACATCCGTCATGATGCGTGAGACCAGCGTGCCCGTGCGATTGGCATCGTAAAATGCGACAGGCAGTCGCCCCACATGCTCCTGCACCTGCACACGCAAATCGGCAATCAACCGTTGCGCAGCTTTGGAGAGCAACTGCGTCAGCGCGTAAGACGTGATTCCCTGAATCGCCGTCGCCAGCAGCACGGCTCCAATGATCCAACGCAGCAGGCCCATTTCCTGCTTACCCATCACGTCGTCCATCAGATATTTCGTGCTGGCGGGCAACACCAAGCCTGCGACCCGATTGATCGCCATCAGCACCAAGCCGACCGAGAGCAAGACCCGCCGGGGGCGTACCAGCTTCCAAATCTCTGGCAACACCTTGCGCAGTTCGGTGCGCTTTTTTGTATCGGTGACGGCGCGTCCGCCAGCGGACTCCGACTTGCGCCCGCTGCGCGCTCCATGCGTACCGCCCACCCACGCTGGCCGAATCGACATCCTAAGCCTGCGTACGCGCCTTACGCGCAGCAATGAAGGAACGAACGAAAAGCACCGTGAGGATTAGGCATAAGGCAGACATGGCCAGTTCCTCCCACATGGCCAGTGGACGCAGCACCGCTTGACCGTGCATCTGCTTCAGCACATCGCCCATCGCGCGGATACCAGGAAACAAAAATCCCAACAAGGCGATGGTAACGGCAATGTGCATCACGAGCATTCTGCGCTTGCTATCTTCGGTTCCAGCAAAGATTCCGCAGATCCAAAGTGCAACGCCAAAAAAGGCTGGGATCAGCGCCGTGGGCGCGTGGCTTCCCGTAGCCACAAAAAATCCAGCGCCCAAAAGAATCAGAACGACTGCAAACAAAATCGTGGTCTTCGCCATAAAATTTCTCCTTATCCTTATTCTGAACTCTTCCCATCAGCATAGCGTTCGGGCGCAATCTTCGCGCAGATGGCCTGGACGATTTCTGGAACGCTCTGTGCAATCGAGACGTGCAGCGCATCGGCAGGCGGCTCCAGTGTGGCGAGCTGGCTGGGCAGCAGCGCTGGATTCATGTAATGCCCTGCGCGTTGGCCCAACCGCTGCGCAATCAAATCCGCAGGCCCATCCAGCCATACGAAGCGAATCTGCGCTGCATCCATTGCCTCCATCAATCGCTCGCGGTATTGCCGCTTCAGCGCCGAACAGGCCAGAACACTGTTCACATCCGCAGCAATCCATGCACCCACCTGCGCATGCAACGCATCCAACCACGGCGCGCGATCGGCATCAGTCAGCGCAACGCCTGCCTGCATCTTGGCGCGATTCTCTGCAGTGTGAAAATCATCCGCGTCGACAAATTGCCATCCCATGCGCTGCGCCAAGGCGTGGCCTACCGTAGTTTTCCCGCTGCCGGTTACGCCCATCAAAATCACAACCATTGCATAACCACCTGCATCCTGTTTTCACCGGATCGTATCGCTACTTCCCCGCCTGCACTGCGCCCCGCACCACCTGCAACACCTGCTCCGGCGTCCAGTCATTTGTCGGATACCACGCGAGCACTTTGCCGTCCGGCCCAACAATGGCGGTGGAAAGCGAGTGCTGCAACGTCTTGCCTGGCCCCGGCGTCACACCCACACCAAACCACTGCAATACAGATGCACGATTGGTCGCTTCCGGTGCGGCAAACTCCCAGTGTTGAAACTTTTCCTGCGTGTAGCGCCCTGTGTAGGCCTCGCCATAGCTGCGCAACACGGCTGGCGTGTCATACTTCGGATCAAAACTAATGCTGAGCAGGTGCGTCTTGGCGTAGAGCTTCGGATCTGTTGCCAAGCTCTTGTCGATCGCGGCAAAGTTGCGGCTCATCAACGGGCAGTAATTGGAAAGTGGGCAGCGCGTGTAGATAAATGTCAGCAGCAAAACCCTGCCGCGATATTGATGCAGATGAATTTTTCTTCCGCTTTGATCCACCAACGCGAAATCCGGAACCGCATCTCCGGGCTGCGGCATGTGATATTGCACGGTCGGCTTGCGGTTTAGCTGCGACTGCTGCAGAATGACGATCTCATCCAGCGTGGCTCCGCCCGAACCGCTCAGAGCAAGCTGCGCTCGAATCTTGTCGCCCGGATGCAGCGCGCCCGCATCCGCAGGATTGGCCAGCGTGTATATCATCGTCATTGGCTCCATCACGCCGGGAATATTTTCGTTGGCCATCTCCACAGAGCCATGCTCAACATCCACAGATGCAATCACTCCGCGCACCATGTACGTCTTCGCATGTGCAGATTGCGCATCCTGCGTCCGTGCCGCTGGGGTTGCCCGCTTGCATCCCGGCAATCCGGCTGCGGCCACAAAAATCACCCCTGCGACAACTCCACGCCGCTTCCTGCGCCAGCTCATTGCGATTTCCCTCTATGCAACAGCCTACCGTAGTGAAAGCGGTATCGAAGCTCGGCATAAATCTCGCGCGGCGCGTTGTAGTGGAATCCGCCAAAGGTCAGGCTGTTATCCAGTAGCACGCGATGATTGGTCACGTTCGTCGCATCCACGGATGCGGTAATGCGCTTGCGCCACGTCTTGCCCGCCGACAGGCTCAGATTGGTATCGTGCGGCAAATATTGCCCCGGATATTGCGCGTTTGGATCACCATTGTCAAAACCCGAACCATAATACAGATTGACCGACGCAAAGGATTGCGCAGGCAGCTTTGCATCCATGCCCACGTTCAGAGTGTTGCGCTGGTCATGGTCCATCGGCGTGTAGTTGAAGCCTGCATTGCACTGCGGCGCACTGATTGGAACGCAAACCAGTCCGCCCGTAATCGCTCCGCGCTGCTCGGCAAGCTGGTTGGAGTACGCCAGATGCACCTGCCCAAAGCGCCACGCAACCGGAGAATGAATCGTCAGCTCCCAGCCCTGAATCAACGCACCATCAATTGAAATTGGGAAAAATATGTTCGACTCGCCCACATTCGAGTGATCGAGAAAGTTATTCGCGCGCGTTTCAAAATTATCCGCATCAATCAACCATCCCCGCAGCGGAATCTGAACACCAAATTGATGCTCCTCATCCCGCTCCCCATGCAACGGCAAAAATGAAGAGTTCGTGCTGTTGGCATATCCCAGCACCGGGCCGGAGAGTGTCTCCAACGGCGGCGGCTGGTAATACCGCCCATAAAATGCCCGCAAGACCCAATGAATCTTTGGCACCTGCACAGATAGCCCCAAGCGCGGATCCGTCTCCACCTCAGTGAACGCGGCCACATATTGCGAAGCGCGCACTCCGGCCAGCACCGTAATCCACCGGTCCAGCTTGTAATTATCGGAGACATATTCCTCCGTCACGCCCCCGGCGTTGGCTTGCTGCATTTGGAAATTCGGATAAGCTCCGTTCGCAAAGTTCGCGCCAAAGGCGTCGCTGTCGTGCTGACCAAATCCATACAATCCGGCCTGCACCGTGTGATTCTTGATCTGCGTGGTTAAAGATGCCTGCGCGCCTGCATAGTTCGACGCGCGATCCGACATGGCGGCAATCGGAGTGTCCTGCGCACCCGGAACATAATCCGCGCTGTTGTAGTGGTAGAAGGGAGAAACCTGCAACAACGTTGCCGCGTTCAACGTATGCACCCACGAGAATGCGGCAAATCCATCCGTCTCGTGCTGCCCATCTCTCAACCCGCTGGAGTCATACTGCAAATTTTCGTAATCGTTCGGATTGGGATCATACGGGATCTGAAAATAATCTGTGCGCAGTTGCGCAACCAGCCGGAACTGATCCTTGGGCGTGCGGTTGTACACCAGCGAAGTAAATCCGCCATATCCATTGGCGGCATCGTGGTATGGCTGCGCAATCGGCGGCATCAGGCCATAATTCGTCCGATTTCCATTGGCGCTGGCATAGTAGGCAAATCGCTCCGTGTGGCCGCCAAAGTTGATCTGGTCGTTGGTCTGGTCATAACTGCCGCCACTGGCGATCAACTCGGCTTCGTTGTTGCGCTCAAACCCCGTGCGTGGAGAAACATCAAAAACTCCATACGTCCGGTCACCCACATCTGCGTTATAGCTGCCCCGCTGCACTTCGAGATAATCAATATCTTTGGGATCGATCTGCGGCCCCAGATTGCTGGCGATTTCCGTATTCGGAATGGCGACGCCATCAATCTCCCAGCTCACCTGATGCCCGCCGCGCACATGCAGCATGTCATGCACCATATAGGCTCCGGGCACATACTCCGTAATCATGGCCATGCTGTCGGTGCGATCGGCTCCCGGCGTGCGCGCAATATCCGTGCGATTGACCAACGTCGTGGGCGTAACGGAATTGGGATTGGCCGCATCCACCTCCGTGCTTACCTGCACCGACTGCCGCACCGTGCCCACCTGCAAAGGAAAATGCAGAATCGGCGACGTGTCGGAATACACCGTCACCGTTTGCATCAGCACATCAAACCCATGACTTCGAATGGTGATCGTATACCCACCCAGTGGCACCGATAAAAAGGAAAAATACCCACTGGCATTTGTTCGCGCGCGCAAGATCAAGCTGGAATCCAGCGCCTGCATCTCGACCGCTGCACCGGCTACCGGTCTGTGCCGTGGATCATGCACAATACCCTGCACCTGTCCAAACACAGTGGCGTGGGCATAAACACTGCAACCAATCAGCAGCGCGCCTATGAGAAATGTAAACTTTCGCAACACAAGCATCCTCTTCGCTGGAAAGCGCATCCGCGCAAATACCAAGCTGCTCGCCGCAGCAATGGCTGCCACGGACGACATGAAACCTTTTCTGGAGGATTGTTAGAGCGAAAGCTGCGGAGGACTCCGCGGAGCATGGGAGAAAATCTTTAGGGTTTGGGGCGCGACAAGTTCGGCATTGACGCCCAACCGTGCTTGGAAGCTCTGCACGCCACAGGCCAACGGAACCAGCAGACCCAACTGCGCCGAGGCCACGGCATGATGCAACCGCGCGTACGGACAAGGCTGCGCCATCCAGGATCGCGGCATGTCCATGCCCGCAGCCATGTGCATCATCATGCAATGGTGCTTGCCATCCCTGCGGCAGCACGCAGGCACTCCCGCCTGCGTCTCCGCCCGCAGCAAAGGCTGCATGGGCAGCGCACACAGCAGCAATAACAGCGCCGCAGCTGCGATCCTTCTCACAAATTCAGTGTAGCAGCGGCAGTCAAAGACGTGCGTTCCCACCGCAAAATCGCGTATAAATTGCACATGCTGCCTCACTCGGCCCCGCCTGCACGCATCCGCACCCAAGAACTGTTTGCGCGCATGGACGCTGGGCCATCTCCACTTGTGCTGACAGGAAGCGCACGCACCGCACGCACACTATTCCAGCACTACAACCAGTGGCAGCACAAAAACGGCCTGCGTGCCTGGCCCACGCCGCGCATCCTGACTTGGGATGCCTGGCTGCATGAGTTGTGGGATGCACTCGTGCTCTTGGGCGTCGCCGAACAAACGCTCCTCACCGAGGAGCAAGAGCGCAGCTTGTGGCGCTCCATCTTGGACTCGTCCAGCGTTCCCTCTCTGCACCCAGTCAATTCGCTGCTGGAAACGGCGCTCCAATCTGCGCGCGTCGCGCAATCCTATAATCTTTCACTGAATCAAATCCAACAACAAGCTGAAGGCATCGACGCGAACAGTTTTGCTCGTTGGCTGCACCTCTTTGCCGCGGATTGTTCCCGCCTTCAGCTACTGCCTTCCGCGCATCTTCCCGACGCCATTCGCACCCACGCGCACCGCGATCGGCTGCCTTGGCCACAAGAGATAATCTTGGTTGGCTTCGACCGGCTCACTCCACAACAAAATTTATTTTTCGACGACCTGCGCACACAAGGCCACACCGTCACCAACGTTTGGCTTGCGCCAGACGATCCATCCTCCGACCCTCCACTCATACTCGCTGCACGCACAAATCAGGAAGAACTCTACGCCGCAGCCTTCTGGATTCGGCAGCGCTTGCAGCAAAATCCATCCGCGCGCATCGGAGTCATCGCTCCTTCCATCTCGACCATCCGTCCGGCGTTGGATCGTATCTTCCGCCGCGTCCTGGCTCCGGCCAGCCTGGATCTCTCCAACGCATCTTCGCCGCTACCCTATGAGTTTTCCCTGGGCGAACCACTCCACACGCTGCCGCAAATTCGCACCGCTCTTCTTTTTCTGCACTGGCTCATAGCGCCTATCGCGTGGGAACAAGCATCCTTTCTGCTCACCGCAGGCAATCTCGGCGACGCATCGTCAGATCTGCTTGCACGCATTGATGCAGAGGTTCGCACACACCTTCACAACGCAAGCGGCACCCTCTCTCTAGCGTGGATGCAGCGTTTTTTGCAGAGCCATCCCAGCGCGGCAAACAGTCCGTTCACGCTTGCATTGCACAAAGCCACACAACAGGCTCGAGATGGAAACATACTCTCGCGTACGGGGGAAAAGCCGCCTGCCCGCAGCCATGCCGACTGGCGCGCGCAAGCCGAAGCAACGCTGCGCGCCATCCAATGGCCGCTACTTCAACCCAGCAGCAGTGCGGAGTTTCAACTTCTGCGCAGATGGAATTCCGTCCTCGAATCCATCGAATCCATCGATGCAGTCGCTGCGCCGATTCCATTTTCTACATGGCTGGACACCCTGCAAAACGCTGCCCACCGAACACTCTTTACCCTCGAAAGCCACGGTGCTCCAGTGCAGATTCTCGG
>JAJZMO010000330.1:0-2802 GCA_021798235.1 Acidobacteriota bacterium
ACATCGGCGATGCCTTCGCCTCTCTGGGCACGTTGACGTTGCTGGCCGCGCTGCTGGGCCTGCTGCCAATACTGGTGCGCTGGATGCGCTGGCGCATGTTGTGGAAGCTGCGCAATCGCTTGCTGGTGACCTATCTGCTGATCGGGCTGGCGCCGGTGGTGCTGTTTGGAACGCTGGCCGCCACCGCTGCCTATGTGCTGTCTGGTCAGTTCGCCAACTTTGTCGCCACTGCCGAGATTGGCAAGCAATTGCAAAAGATCGCTGCAGGCAACCACGCGCTGGCCGCGCAGGTGGCTCACCGCATCGAATACCGCAACCATGATCCGGCACAGATGCAGTTCAGCGATCTGCCGTTTCCCAAAGAGTATCTGCCACCGCACAACAGCGGCCTGCAGGTGCGGATTTTTATCGATGGCAAGCCATTACAGCCCTCCTCCTTGCCCGCAGCGATGGAGCTGCCCGACGAGACTTTGCCAACCTGGTTGTCGCATGGCTCGTTCCAGGGATTGGCCGTGCTGCATCAACAGGTTTATTTTCGGGCCATCCACCGCAGAGTGGCCGCAGGCCACACCGTGGTTACCATCTCCAGCCTGCCCTTGAGCCGGGAACTGCTCGGCCAAATGGCCAGCGGTTTGGGCAAGATCACCCTGCTGCCAATGACGCGGAGCAATGGGGAAAATCTAGTGGTCGCTGTTCCGCAGAACTCCGACGCGACCAAGGATTTGGGCTTGGGTGCCGACGCGGTTCTGTGGGATCAATCCAAGGTGGTTTTGGACGCCAAAGAATCTTCGTTGAAGACCCTCACCGGCGGCAAGCTGGCCAAGCGCGAAAATCTGCTGGACATTCCCATCGACATTCCCACCTTCCTCAGCATTACCGGTTGGAAGAGTGGCCGACAATACACCGCCGTTGCGCTGGTCACCTCGCGGCCATCGCTGCTCTACCAACAACTTTTTCGGCAATCTGTGCTGATGGGCACCGCTTTGCGCGTGGCGCTGCTGGCTGCGGCTTTTCTCTTCGCTGTGTTGCAACTGCTTGCGCTGTGGATGGCGGCCCGGCTCAGCCGTACCGTGACGCAATCCATTGCCGATTTGCATGGTGCCACTCGGGCTGTGGATGCGGGCCGCCTGAATTATCGCATTCAAGTCACGCGCGATGACCAACTCGCCGATCTCAGCCGCAGCTTCAATCGCATGGCTGCCTCGCTGGAAAATCTGATGAAGGAGCAGCACGAAAAAGAGCGCATGGATAACGAACTGGCCATTGCGCAAGAGGTCCAAGCCAGCCTCTTTCCCAGCGCCAGCCTCAGCCTGCCACAGTTGGAGCTTTATGGATTCTGCCGCCCAGCCCGTGGCGTCAGCGGCGACTATTACGACTTTCTTCCGGAGGGCGATACCGGCATTGGACTGGCCATCGGGGACATTAGCGGCAAAGGGATTTCTGCCGCACTGCTCATGGCCACGTTGCACTCGGCTGTGCGCGCCTACCGACTGCAACCCTCTGGAATTGTCGGCAAAGACGGAGCAGAGGAAACCGATGCGCCCTTGCTGGCCAGCCCGGCGCGCATTTTGTCGCTGCTGAACCGTCACTTGCATGACAGCACCCAGCCGGAAAAGTACGCCACGCTCTTTCTGGCGCATTATGAAGCGGCAACCTGCACGCTGCGCTATGCCAATGGCGGCCACCTGCCGCCGTTGGTGCTCTGCGCCAACGGGCACGTGGAGCGGCTGCATCACGGCGGCTCGGTCATCGGCCTGCTCGATCGCGTACAGTACCGCGAAGGCAGCGTGCAATTGCACCCCGGCGATTTGTTCGTTGGCTACACGGATGGCGTCACCGAACCGGAAAATGAGTTTGGTGAGTTTGGCGAGGCGCGAATGATGACGTTGGTCCGGCAAAACCGCCATTTGCCCCTGCCGGAGATTTGCACGAAATTGCTGGCGGCCATTGATGAATGGATTGGCGATAAAGAACAGCCAGACGACATCACCTTGGTGCTGGCCCGGCAGCGCTAGGGAATCTCGGAACAAGCCTGCATTGGGAAGGGGCGGGACTTTAGTCCCGCCGTACGTCCCAGGATTGCAGTGCGGTTTGAGCCGCTGAGGGAACGATCCGCACTCGTGCAGCGTCTCCCTATGCCTGCTAACTACACCAATCTTTACAGGGAGACACTGGTTGCCGTTTGCACTGTCGTGATTGCCAGTGGAATCTGGCATCGTCGTCCCCCTGTAAGGATTTCCCATTTGATCGAATACGCCTGCGGTCTCCTTGCCCGGTTCCGCCTCCACGTCCGGTATACGCATCCTGGGTGGGTGTGGTATCTTTTCGCCGTCTCTCCGTACCTGTTTGTTGCTGTCGGGAACGTACATCGACAGGTACGTTGTGAGCATCGAAAGGGGAGTTATGAAAATTGCATCCATGGTTGCGCGCATACTTTTGGGGCTGCTCTTCGTTTTCTTTGGAGGCAACATGATCCATCCCTATCCATTTCTGCACATGCCCATGCCTGCGGGCGCAGCCGGGCAGTTGATGATGGGCTTGTACGCCACGCACTTTCTGCTCATCATTGGTCTTTGCCAGTTCGTGGGAGGTTTGCTGCTGCTGGTTGGTCAATATGTCACGCTGGGCCTGGTGATCCTTGGCCCCATCGTCGTCTGCATTGACTACTTCCACGCGGCGGCTGCCCATGAGGGTCTGCCCATGGCCGCTGTGGTTACCATCCTTTGGATACTGGTCGCGCTGGCGCACAAACATCACCTGGCCGGCATCTTCTCCCAAAAAGCCTAAGCAGCCAGTGCGATG
>JAJZMO010000330.1:2902-10472 GCA_021798235.1 Acidobacteriota bacterium
CAATTCCTGCGAGCGCAGCAAGTGGTTGGGGTCGCGTGGCCCGCGTGGATTGTTGAGCTTAAGGTTCTCCAGCGTGTACGTCCGGTAGAGCAGCAACCCGCCGGGAGCGAGCAGTTTTGGCAGCAGCGGCAGCAGCGCACGCTCCAGGAAAAAGGAGACGAGAACAAAGGCAAAGGTGCGCTGTTCATCTATCCACGACGGCACCACAGTTTGTGCCGTGTCGCAGCGGAGAGCCACTCGCGTCTCCAACTTCGCAGTCACGGCCCGCTCTTGCGCGACAGACAAGGCTGCCTGAGAAAAATCCGCCAGCGTCATCTGCCAGCCTTGCTGCGCCAGCCACAGGGCATGGTGCCCAGCGCCTCCGGCTAAATCCAAACCCTCCGCCCCGGCTGGCAGCAGCGGGAGCAGATAATCGCGGTGCGCGTCCAGGACGAATGGGTCTGGCTCGCGGAATCCAAACTCACCGTTCTGGTACCGGGTATTCCACTGCTGCTGTTCGTCGCTGGTCATCTCGGTAGAAACAGTTTAACCAATATCCCCTCTGGGTTGACGGCCCTCAGCCTCTGTTCCACTCTCCCCGCTGGTAGAATGGGAGCCAGCATGGCATCGACAACAGCGCTTTCTCCTGAGATTCTCGCCAAGTATGAGCCGGTGATCGGCTTGGAAGTTCACGTGCAACTGCAGACGGAGACGAAGGCCTTTTGCGGCTGCTCGTCGCGGTTTGGCGCAGCGCCGAACACGCAGGTCTGCCCGGTCTGCCTGGGTCTGCCCGGCGCATTGCCCGTGTTGAACCGTCGCGCGGTGGAGTTTGCCACGCTGGCCTCGATGGCCATCCACTGTCAGGTGAGCGAGACGTCCATTTTTGCGCGCAAGAATTATTTTTATCCCGACCTGCCCAAGGGCTACCAGATTTCACAATTCGACAAGCCGCTAGCTGAGCATGGCTGGATTGACGTGCCCACGCCGGCAGGCACGAAGCGCATCGGCATCACGCGGCTGCACTTGGAAGAGGATGCGGGCAAGAGCATGCACGACGGCTTTGCTGATTCGCGCGAGCGCACCTATTTGGATCTGAACCGCTGCGGCACGCCGCTGGCCGAGATTGTCAGCGAGCCGGACATGCGCAGCCCGGACGAGGCATTTGAGTATCTGACGCGACTGAAGGAAATTTTGCTGTACACGGGCGTCAGCGATTGCAATATGGAGGAAGGCTCACTGCGCTGCGATGCCAACGTGAGCGTTCGGTTGAAGGGCGCGCCCAAGTTTGGCGCCAAGGCTGAGGTGAAAAACGTCAACAGCTTCCGCTTTGTACGCGCCGCGTTGGAGTATGAGATTGAGCGCCAGATTGAAGTGCTCGAATCTGGCGGGCGCGTGCTGCAGGAGACGCGGCTGTGGAATGTGAACGAAGGCCGCACCTACGCGATGCGCTCCAAAGAACAGGCGCATGATTACCGTTATTTTCCCGAACCGGATCTGCCGCCTCTGGTCGTCTCTGCCGCATGGCAGGCGGAGATTCGCGCGCGGATGCCTGAGCTGCCCGAAGCGCGGCGCGCCCGCATGGTGGCCGAGTACGAGATTACCGAGCAGGATGCGCAGGTGTTGACAGCAACGCGCGCGCTGGCGGATCAGTTTGAAGAGGCAGCAAAGGCTTCGAAGAGTCCCAAGCGCGTGGCGAACCTGGTGCAGGGCGAGATTGCAGGACGATTGAAGGCTGCCGGGCTGGAAATGGAGCAGTCACCCGTAACCATGCGCGGCATTGCGTTGGCGGCGGATTTGACCGAGAGCGGCGAGCTGTCCAGCAAGCTGCTCAAGCAACTGCTGGACCGTTGCTTTGAAGCGGGCGAAGATTTCTCCGTAGTCTACGAGCGCGAAAAACCGCAGCAGATCAGCGATGCCTCCGTGCTGGAGCCGATGATTGATGAGATCATCGCCGCCAATCCCAAACAGGTGGAGCAATACCGCGCGGGCAAGAAGACCGTGGCCGCATTTTTTGTTGGACAGGTGATGCGCATGTCGAAGGGGCAGGCAAACCCTACGTTGCTGAATGAACTGGTGGCGAAAAAGCTGGACGCATAAAAGGGCGAATGTGATCGAAGAATTTGAAATTGGCAGCGTTCGTGTTGGGCAGGGGCAATTTTTTTTAATTGCCGGGCCTTGCGTGATCGAAAGTGAAGCGCACGCACGTTCCATGGCGGACTCCTTACAACGCATTACCGCCGACATGGGCATTCCTTACATATTTAAAGCAAGTTATGACAAAGCGAATCGAACCGCTGCACGAAGTTTTCGCGGCCCCGGAATCGTGGAGGGTTGCCGAATTTTACGCAGCATCGCGCGATCCAATGGAATGCCGATTTTGACCGATGTGCATCAAGCATCCGATTGCGCCTTGGTTGCTGAATCTGTGGATGTATTGCAAATTCCCGCATTCTTGTGCCGGCAGACGGACTTGCTCCTTGCTGCAGCGGCTACAGGCCGCGCAGTGAATATCAAAAAAGGCCAGTTTGTTGCCCCGCACGATATGCGCCCAGCCGTGGAGAAAGTCTCGGAAGCAGGGAACTGCCGTGTCTTCGTAACAGAACGCGGTGCCAGCTTTGGCTATAACAACTTGGTTGTGGATATGCGCTCTTTGGCCATCATGCGCGGCTTTGCGCCCGTGGTCTTTGATGCAACGCATTCCGTGCAGTTGCCGTCTGCTCAAAACGGAGTCTCGGGCGGCCAACCGGAGTTTATCCCCGTGCTGGCCCGCGCTGCCGTTGCTGCGGGCGTGGATGGAATTTTTCTGGAGGTACACGACGATCCAGCCAATGCGAAATCCGATGGAGCCAATGCTTTGGACTTAAAACATCTACGCAGACTCCTGGAAACTTTGTTGGCGATTCAGGAATCAGTTCGCGGCAAGAAAAATGAGAAACTTGTGAAGTAACCCTTGGCCCCGTAGCTCAGGTGGATAGAGCGACGGTTTCCTAAACCGCAGGTCGGAAGTTCGAATCTTCCCGGGGCCACCAACTCCACATAGGCCGTTAAAATTGAAGCAGATGCCGGATTTACCTCCACAAAGCCTTGAATATATTACGTCCGATAACAAGTATTCTGTAAAGTAAAGCTAGGCCGCAAATCCTGCCGTCCTGCCCCGCAGCTTTCCCAGGGCTAATTTCAAAATCGGCAGCAAATTGAAGAGCCAATACGCCACGGCCCCGACACTGACGGCGCAAAGTATGGCCGCACCTGCCTGGGTCCAACTGCCTGCCTGCCAAGTGTGGCTTAGCAGCCAAGCCGTTGCCGCCAGCCCCACCATGCTCAACCCAAGAAGGCGCAGTGTTGCATGCCTGGTTCCCGGAGTCCCTCCCAACGCCGACGCAGCGTCTGCTGGCGCAGCGGCCGCAAACAGCCGCTGATTCATGCGCAGCATTTGCGCCACCTGATAGAGCTCTACCGCCAGCCACGCCAGTAAAAAGCCCAGCATCCCCAGCCAGCGCACCATGGGCACGCTCATCAGCGCCAAAGCAACGTAGCTGCCAAACATGACACGGGCCAGATGCTCATGCGTATTGGTCGCAGATTGAAAATGAAATTTCTGCTCCTTGGCAGCCAGCACAATAGCAATGGCAGCCATCCACACATACGGAGCCAACTGGTACAGCCCCGGTTGGTGCAGCCAGAGATGCAGCAGCACGGGAGAGAGCAACAGCAAGCTCAGATTCGCCGTGGGAGCCAGAGCGTAGATCAATCGCTCCGAGTAACCGTAGAGCCGCGCCAGCATGGGCCAATCTTCCCTGCCATAGAGCCGCGTAATCTCCGGCGCCAGCGATTGCGTCATTGCATTCAGCGCCTGCCGCACCATGGAGTAAATCGTGCGCATCACGGTGAATGCAACCACAACGAACGGGCCAATCTCACGCTGCAACACCAGCACGGGAATTTCGTAGGACAAAAACGTACTCCAGCTAATCAGGCCAAAGTAGCCGCTGGGCTTCAACATCGACCGCGCCGCCGTGCGATCCCAACCACGCAGGCGCGGAAAAATCTCTGGCGCGACGTGATGCACATGCAGCAGCATCATGCCTGCACCTACTGCGTAGGTGCCAAGCTGGCATGCGGCCAGCACAGGAAACGTCCAGCGCCGCCAAACGCCCAAGGCCGTCAGCAACACCATCGCCAGCCGCTGCCCGTTTACCCAAAGCACACCCGCGTGCGCGCGACTCAATACGGTGTATATGCCGGTTAAATATCCAAACAAAACCACCACCAGTACCTGCAGTGCCAAAAGATACAGCGTCAGCGTTGCCGTAGATTGCGGAATCGTCAGGTGCAGCAGGCTCTTGGCTGGCAGCACAAAGACCGCCAGCGCCGCGATGCCCGCCGTGCCCAGAATCCCCAGCAGCATCCGCAAGGCTGTGGACTGGCGCAGATGATAGCTGGCCATATCCTTTTGCTGATAGCGAATCGTCAAGTCTTGCGTCGTGTAGGTCTGGATGCCAAAATTCAGCGTGCTCAGATACGCGACCGCGCCGGAGAGCGCCAGCCACTCTCCATACAACGTCGCACCATAGCGGTACAAAAACAGTGGTGGCAGCAGCAGGCGCGTTACTAGATTCACCACGTTGGAGGTGAGCAGCGCAGCCAGAACCTTCAGAATCCGACCCAGGCTACCCATGCGCCTCCAATCGTTCTGCCGCGTGCAGGTTCAGCCCGGTGGCGGTACGTGCTGCGCGCGCTGTTTGCGATGGTGGAAAGTGGGTGAGCAAATCGTTGGCGGCGGCAAGAACCTGCTCGACGCTGATCTCATCCAAATACGGCTGCGCCGGATCCTTTCGTGTTGGGCCGTTCCACAACACGCGATATTTGGAATGACCCAGCGGCAGCCATTCGATGGGATTCTGCCAGCCCGGAGCGATCACAGCTCCGGGCAATCCCACTGCGCGCGCAACATGGAAGGTTCCCGTGTCCAGGCTCACCGCTAGATCGCATTGGGATAGAACGGCGGCCAACTGCGGCACGGTCGTTTTCCCGGCCAGATTGCTTCCCTGCTGTCGCAGCCCGGCGCGCAGCCGCTCAATGCGAGCAGACTCTTTGGCTCCGCCGACAAAGATTGGCTCCGCATCATAATGCGCAGCCAGCGTATCGATGACCTGCTGAAACCTCTGTTCCCGCCATTGGTTCGGTTGGCCGCCGCTGTTCTGCGTCACAAAGGCGATGCGTGTCCGCTCCTCCGACGGATCGGCGGCTCGCAACAATCGCCCGGCATGTTCACGATCCTGGCTCGTAAAAAACACCTGCGGCTCTAGTGCTGTGGCTGTGTGCCCCAGCGTGCGCAGAATCTCCAGGTTGGCATCGATCTGCGAAACGCCAAAGTGATACGCGAGCGGAAAATCAAACATCGGCTTGGCCACGATGTAGCCAACGCGCACGGCACGGCCCGTCATTGCAGCCAAAAACGCCAGCCGCGAACGTTGGTTGCCCAGTGTGGTGGCGATGCAGACCTCACCCGGCGGAAGCTGCTCATAGATGCGGTGTACATCGCGCAGCGCTCCGAAAAAGTCGCGCATCGGATCCGCCGTGACCGTACAGGAATTGATGTGCGGATTGTGTGCGTAGACGCTGGCAGCCATCGGGCTGGCGGCAACGCAAATATAAGCGTCAGGGAGAACTTTACGAATCGCCGCAAACAAGGGCGTTGCGTGAACCGCGCTGCCCAGCGGCGTGTCATATTGCAGCAATAAAAAATTGCGGATACTGCGCAAATACTGCGCGTCCAAGGGCGGACGCTTTCGAAACGGGCGCTCCATTGCAGCCAGCAGGCGAAAGGCCTTGTACTTTGCAGAGCGCGGGGGTATGGCGAGCCGGTTGGGCATGTGCGCGTTGGCGATGCAGTGTTGCACTACATCTTATAGCGGCCCAGGTCTTCGTCGTTCAAGTGCTCCAGCCAGCGGCGCAATTCATCAGGAGAAAAATTTTCCACGCCAGCGTTGGTCAGCTTGGCGGCGCGCACCACGGGTTCGGCGACAAAGATGGGACAATCCATGCGCAGGGCCAGCGCGAGAGCATCCGAAGGCCGCGCATCCATGCTCGTCCATTCCCCGCCCCGCTCCATCCATAGCACGGCGTAGAACGTGTCATCCTTCAATTCCGTAATCACCACGCGGCGCAACACGGCATCGGTGCTGCGCAAAAGCTGGATCATCAAATCATGCGTCATGGGCCGGGGCGTGGTGGTCTTTTCAATCTCCAGCGCAATGGCGTTGGCTTCAAAGATGCCCACCCAGATCGGCACCACGGCCTCGCCGTGCATGTCTTTGAGCACCACGATCGGCATATTGGTCACCGGGTCCATCATCAGTCCGCGAATGCGCACCTCGATCATGCCATCGCTGTCCGCAGGCGTGGCGGCTTCTGGTTTGGAAGGTGTCGTGTTCATGCGCAAACCTCCTCGCGCGCTGGCGCTGCGTTCACCAGGACAGGCTCGACGGCTTCGCCCACCAGACTATTCGGATGGCTGGTGGTGATGCGCACCGGCAGATAGTTGCCCGTCGCAGGCAAAATCGGCGTGTTCACGGTAAAGTTGACGGTCTTGTTTTGCGAGCTGCGGCCCATGACTTGATTGCGCACCGGGTTATAGCCTTCAACCATCACTTCAAGAATCTCCCCGATATGCTTGGCGTAATTAACCCTTTGAATCTCACGTTGCCGATCCAGCAGAATTTGCAAACGCTGACTCTTCACTGCGTCCGGAATACTGTCTGGCATGGATTGGGCCGGTGTGTTTGGACGCGATGAATACTTAAAGGCAAAGACTGCGTCGTAGTTCCCTGCACCCAACAGCGTGATGGTCTCTTCAAAGTCCTCGTCCGTCTCGCCGGGAAAACCAACAATAATGTCGGTCGTCAGGCTGATGGGCCTCCGCGCGGCACGAATCCAGGCGATGCGCTCTAAGTACCACTCGCGCGTGTACAGGCGCTGCATGGCGGCCAGCACGCGCGTCGATCCGCTCTGCACCGGCAGATGCACGTGATCGCAAAGCGTGGGCACGGCGTCAATGGCCTCGACAATGTCGCGGGTAAAGTCGCGCGGGTGCGAAGTGGTAAAACGCACGCGGCGAATGCCGTTGATCTGGCCTACTGCGGCCAGCAGCTCGGCAAAGCTCATCGCGCCCGACGGGTCGCGGTAGGAGTTGACGTTCTGGCCCAGCAGTTGAATCTCCGTAAAGCCGCTGTCGGCCATGCGCCGCGCCTCGGCCAGCACGCTTTCAGCAGTGCGGCTGCGCTCCTTGCCCCGCGTAAACGGGACGACACAGTAGGAACAAAACTTGTCGCAGCCCTCAATAATGGTGATATAGCCGCGATGGGGATTGCTGCGCGCGGTGAATTCCGTCTCAAAGGTCTCTTCGGTCTGGCGATCGTCCAAGCCGGTGATGCGCTCCTCGCCGGCTTCCAGCCGGGCCAACATCTGCGGCAGATTGCGATAGGAGGCCGAGCCGGAGACCAGCGAAACATAGGGCGCGCGGTCGAAAATCTTTTCGCCTTCCTGCTGCGCCACGCAGCCCAGCACGGCAAAGCGCTTGCCTTTTTTG
>JAJZMO010000132.1 GCA_021798235.1 Acidobacteriota bacterium
CAAAGCTGCCCGTATGACTGGTGCCGCTGCGCAGGATCACAATGTCTGCGCGCAGCCACGACGATGTGGCAGCAAGCAGAATCACAAGCAGAGACAGAAACGAAAGGCGTCGAATCATAAACGGATGTTCTCCTATTAAGATGCTGGACTCCAAAATGCCAACAGAAAGATTGTACGCAATCTCTCCCACTCGCTGTGTGGGTTGCTGCGTATCGGCAGTCGTCTGCGTTGGATTCTCCGTGGCAGCAGCAGGAATGGGTCGGTTTGTGATTGAGATCGGTTCAGTTCGGTTCGGTTCGCCGCTCGGAATCCACTTCCTCCCCAAAATTGAATCTGACCGTGTCTTGCTTGTGCATTCGAACTCGTATACCGTTTTTTCAGCCGGATCGATCCCTGTTTCCTCCAGTGCCACGATCCGAATTCAGATTTGTTGTGTTCGGAAACGAAGCGACTTCAAAGATCGTGGAGGATTCTTATCCAGTGCAGACCGCAAAATGCAACACGGAAACATCGTTCGTAGCAGGGGCCGTTTTTCTGGCGGTGTTGCTGCGGATTCTTTTGCTTTCGATCGCACTCCACATCTCTGGCCTCAAGCCAATCTATGCGTCCGACACGCATGGATACGTGGCCACCGTGCCGGCCCTATTGCACGGATCCTTCGCCACATCCGCTGGGCCCGAACTGCAAAGAACGCCGGGATACCCGATTTTCCTTCTGATGACGGGCCTGTCTCTAGGACATCCACTCTGGTCGGATTTTTGCCAGATTCTGCTGTCTGGAATCTGCGTCTATCTTGTTTTCCTTGTCGGAAAACTTACATCCGGCAATGCCAAGGCTGCCATAATCGGCGCGTATCTCTACGCAGTAGAGCCGCTCACGCTTCTCTATAGCGTCGAATTGTTGACGGAGTGCCTGTTCACAACACTTCTCCTTGTTTTCTTGTTGTGCATGATTCTGGATCAAAAAAAGCCTGCATGGAAGTTGTTGCTGCTGGCTGCGCTGACGCTGGTTGGCACTGTGTATGTTCGGCCCGCATCGTACTACTTCCCCATTTTGGCGGCGGCGTTTCTCGTCGTGTTTCCGCGACAATTTGCATGGAAGCTGCGACTGCAGCGAGCGACGGCATTTTTAGGAATTTGCGTGGTGCTGATTGGGGCTTGGCGTGTGCGCAATTTTCTGGAGACGGGATACTCGGGCTTTTCCTCCATCGCCGATACGAATCTGTATTACTTCAATGCCGGGGAAGTGCTCGCTCAAAAACAACACGTTTCGTTCAATGACGAGCTAGGGTTGCTGCATTGGCAAGATAGGGAAGGATACCTGTCTGTACACCCGGAACAGCGGGACTGGACACAGGCGCAAATTTTTCAATATCAAAAGCGCACCGCGCTGCACGTTATTTTTGACAATAAATTCTTGTATGCGAAGGACCATCTTATGGGGATGCTGGTTGTTCTTTTGCATCCTTGCATTACGGACTACATGTGGTTTTTGGGGCAATCTCCGCTCTCGACGGTAACGGCGATTGCGTGGAATCCATCGAATCCTGCCCGCTGGACACTTTTGCGTTCCATTCTGCGCGCCCATGTTTTCGTAATTTTGTTTTCCGCGCTGTTGTCCTTGCTTTTACTTTTCTATTATGGATTTGCCCTGGTGGGCATCTTGCGCTGCCAGCGAAGGAGCAGCGTTTTTCTCTTGCTCCTTCTGACATCGTTTTACTTTATTTTGGTTGCAGGCGGCGCAGCGGGAATGGCCCGGTATCGCTATCCGGTGCTGCCGATGGTTTGCATCTTTGCAGGCTGCGGCATTTTCCATCTACGCGAGCTTTGTCGGTTTCGACAGAGAGGTCCCGCGTAGGGCTTCCCGCCGGAGCTGGAAGCCTCGCTCGGGGCTCGGTCGTGCATACTCGCTCGTTACCGGGTACCTGCAATCTCAGGGCGCAACGTCAGGTCGTCGTCGCCGTTGCTGCCGGGACGCTGGTGTGGCTCCAAGTGATGTTTGCTCAGATTCTCCTTCAAAATGGCGAAGGCTTGCTCCGGCGTGTCGGCAAAGTGAAAGAGATTGCGATCCTCCGGAGAGATTGCGCCCTTGTCCACCAGCGCGTCAATGTTAATGACCTTGTTCCAATACTCCGAGCCGTAAACGACCACCGTCATCTGCTTGGCCAGTTTTTGCGTTTGCGCCAGCGTGAGCAGCTCGAACATTTCGTCCAGCGTGCCAAAGCCGCCGGGGAAGACCACGAGCGCCTTGGCTAGATAGGCAAACCAATACTTGCGCATGAAGAAGTAGTGAAACTCCAGGCTCAGGCCGGGCGTGATGTACGGGTTGGGCATCTGCTCAAAGGGCAGACGAATGTTCAGCCCGATGGTTTTGCCGCCCGCCTCGTATGCGCCGCGATTGGCCGCTTCCATAATGCCGGGGCCACCGCCGGAGGTGACCACAAAGCGCGCCCGGCGCGATTGAATCGTCATGGCCCATTGCGTCAGCATGTAGGCCAGCTTGCGCGCGTCTTCGTAGTAGCGCGCCATCTCCACCGCTGCCTCGGCGCGGTGCAG
This sequence comes from Acidobacteriota bacterium, assembly GCA_021798235.1. Next base: position 2,556 of record JAJZMO010000132.1, read on the forward strand.
GCGCAGTTCACTGGCCACGCCGCGCTCTTTTTCTTCTGCGGAGGCGGGCTGCTGCTCGGCAGGCGCACGGCGCGTGGATCCGGTATTCTCCAACAACTCCAGCGCCTGATTGGCCTCATCCAACGCATGAAAACGCGCCGAGCCGAAAAAGACCACTGTGTCCTGAATATGCTCTTTGCGAAAGCGCGCGAGCGGCTCGATGTACTCGGCCAGAATGCGCAGAATGCGGCCATCGGCGCTGTTGACGAAGGCAGGGTTGGAGTAGGAGAGCTGCGGGCGTTCCGTTGGTGGTTCCGGTTTGTTGGTGTTCATCCATGCCTCGGGGGGATTTTTTATCCAAATGGTTTAGGGCTTCTGCAACGTGCGAATGGGAATTTTGGCGAAGTTCTGCGGGTGACGACGCGGCGTAAAGTGCAGCACTTCGGAACAGCCAATCCAGAGGTCGAGCAGTCCCAAACCCGAGACCACGCCGCGCGTTGCCCCGTACAACAACAGGCGCGTCAGCGGCGGATAGGCCAGCAGCAGGGGATTTTGATCCCAGAAATGCGTCCACGGCAGGCAGAGCAGCAGCAGCCCAATATAAATGCAGAAGGTGACCAGCACGGCCAGGGAAATGCGTTGCAACCAGAGCGGAGCCGGTGTGGCAAATTTTCCGGACCGCGGCTGTCGATGGTTTCGCTGCACGGCGGAAACAGTGGACGCGGAGGCTCTGGAGATTTCCGTAGCGCGCACGCGCGCCCCCGCTGCGCTGGAGGCAGGGATCACCTCTGGCGTCTGCGATTCTTCCGAGGGAAACAACTCCGATTGCGTCGGCATCCGCACTACCTAAGGACGGTCGAGAGCCGCCGCGCGCGACAGCCCCCTGAAAGGCCAAGGTATCACAGGCCCGGCGGCTGCACGGCCTTCCCGTTGCTACACTAAGACTTGCATGGCATTTACAGAACAATATGATGTCGCCGTGGTCGGCGCAGGGCACGCGGGCTGCGAGGCGGCCATGGCCGCTGCACGCATGGGATTGCGCACGGCACTCTTCACGCTCAATCTCGACCTGATCGCGCAGATGTCCTGCAACCCAGCCGTGGGCGGCGTGGCCAAAGGCCACCTGGTGCGCGAGGTAGACGCGCTTGGTGGCGTCATGGGCGAGGTCGCCGATGCGGTGGGCATTCAATTCCGGCTGCTGAACACCTCGCGCGGCCCCGCCGTCTGGTCGCCCCGCGCGCAGTGCGACAAGCAGTTGTATCGCGTCAAAATGCGCGAAGTGCTGGAGTCGCAGCCCCATCTCTTCATCAAGCAGGCGGAGGTCGTCGATCTCGTTTTGGAAGACGCGCCCGCTGCCGCAGATTCCGCAGACGCTGCAACGCCCTCTCGTATTCTGCGCGGTCTGCGCCTGCGCGATGGCCGCATCATTCACGCCGCCGCCACCGTCATCACCACGGGAACGTTTCTCAACGGACTCATCCACTGCGGCGAGGAGCGCTACTCGGCTGGCCGCAGCGGCGAGCCGCCCTCGGTGCTGCTCGGCGAGGCGCTCAAGCGTCTGGGCCTGCGCAATTGCCGCCTCAAGACCGGCACGCCGCCACGCCTGGATGGCCGCACCATTGATTGGTCGCGCTTTGAAGAGCAGCCCGGCGACGCCGAGCCAACGCCCTTCAGCTTGCGCACGCGCTCCATTCCGCAGCGGCAAATCTCCTGCCACATCGCCACGACCACGCCAGAGACGCTGCGCCTCATCCGCGACAACGTACACCGCTCGCCCATGTACTCTGGCCAAATCTCCGCCGTCGGCCCGCGCTACTGCCCGTCGATTGAGGACAAGGTCGTCCGCTTCCCCGACAAAACCCAGCACCAGTTTTTTCTGGAGCCGGAGGGCCTCAACACGCACGAGGTCTACATCAACGGCATGTCCACTTCGCTGCCCATGGAAGTGCAGGCGGCCATGGTGCGCTCCATCCCCGGGCTGGAAAATGCGGAGATGTTGCGCCCCGGCTACGCCATTGAGTACGACGCCATTGATCCGACGGAACTGGACCGCACGCTCGCCGTCAAAAGTATCGCTGGGCTGTATCTGGCCGGGCAGATCAACGGCACATCCGGCTACGAAGAGGCCGCCTGCCAGGGCATCATGGCGGGCATCAACGCCGCGCTGCGCGTCCGTGGCGATGCGCCCTTCACGCTGAATCGCACCGAGGCCTACACCGGCATTTTGATTGATGACCTCATCAGCAAAGGCACCAATGAGCCGTACCGCATGTTCACCTCGCGTGCGGAGTTTCGCCTGCACCTGCGCATCGACAACGCCGACCGCCGCCTGACGCCGCACGCGCGCAGGCTGGGACTCATCGACGACGCGGCCTGGAGCGAGTTCGAGGCCCGGCAGGCACGCATGGCCGCACTGGGCCGTTTGCTCGCCGCGCGCAAACCAAATCTGGAGCAGCTCGCCGCAGCCGTGCCGGAACTCGCTGGCCAACTCGACAGCGCCACCGGACAAACCTACGCGCAACTGCTGCGCCGTCCGCAGATCACGCTCGACGTGCTCGCGCCTGTGCTGCGTGCAGAACTCTCCGCGCAAAACGCATCCGCCACACCCGAGGATGCCGCAGCGCTCGCCATCTACCATGCGGCGATTCTGGTGGATCGCAGCACAGACCGCCGCACTCCGGCCCATCTGCGCAACGAAATGCGCGCCGTCGAGACGGAGATCAAATTCGCTGGCTATCTGGATCAGCAGCGCCGCTCCATTGAGCGCTTGCAGCGCGCCGAGGAGCGCGCCATTCCCGCCTGGTTTGACTACACCAGCGTCAGCGGCCTGTCGCGCGAGATGCAGGAGAAGCTCGCGCGCGTTCGTCCGCTGACCATCGGCCAGGCCAGCCGCATCCCCGGCGTCACGCCTGCCGCGCTTTCGCTCGTCAACGTCTACATCGAACTGCAAGGGCAGAAGAAGGCACGCGCAGCGTCCTAAGCAATCTTGGAACCAAGTCTGCGCACCACATGCAGCACGCCTGAGGTGCGCAGACTAAGATCGAAGTGAGTATCTATGCCTCCAGCACCATTGAAGCCCCTCGCGCTGCAACCGAAGCAGACACCCCGGAAACTATCTCTCGACCTGCAACCATCCGCCCTGCCCGTCGCCATTGTCGAACGGCGCGCGGCGGAGCGTTTGCGCCATGGGCATCCCTGGGTCTATCGCACGGATGTAGCTGCGTTCGTCCCTGCGATTACAACCAGTGAGATTCCGCCGGGCGCGCTGGTGGCGGTGCGCGACACGCGCGGCGCATCGCTCGGCACGGCACTGTATAGTTCCGCGTCGATGATTGCGCTGCGAAAAATCTCCGACGCGATTCTTCCCACGCGCGAAGATTTTCTGGCACTGCTGGCAACGCGGCTGCGCCAGGCCATTGCCCTGCGCACAACGCTCCTCGACGCAGCTGACCCAACCAACGCCTGCCGTCTTGTCTTTAGCGAGGCCGATGCCTTGCCGGGCATCATCCTCGACCGTTACGACGATCTCTTTCTACTGCAATTGCTGACGCAGGCCACGCACGCCGACGATGTGCGCGCTGCCGTGGTTGCCGCCGTGCGCGAGTCCTTCGCGCCCACTGCGCTTGCCAGCATCGTCGAGCGACCCGATCCACGCATACGCGAATTGGAGCAGTTGGGGCCTTCCCCAGACGCACCTCTTTTCACGCGCGATTCCGACTCCCCACGCCGCACCACATATTTTCAACTGAATGGTCTGGAGTTTTTCTACGATACAGAGGCTGGACAAAAGACCGGGGCATTTTTGGATCAGCGCGAAAATTATGCGGCTGCGGCTCGCTATGCGCACGGGCGCGCGCTCGACATCTGCACGTATCAGGGCGGCTTTGCGCTGCACCTGGCTCGTGTCTGCCCGCAGGTAACGGGCGTCGATGCCTCGCGCGCCGCACTGGAAGTGGCGGAGAAAAATCTGGCGCGCAATGCGAATCGACTCATCGACGGCGGCCGGGGCGTGGAGTGGATCGAGGCCAATGCCTTTGATCTGCTGCGCGACTGGAGCGAGGCGGGCGAGCGCTTTGGCACGATTGTGCTGGACCCGCCTGCGTTTGCCAAATCCAAACGCGCAACCGAGGGTGCGCTGCGCGGCTACAAAGAGATGAATCTGCGTGCGCTCAAGATGTTGGAGCCGGGGGGAACCCTGGTGACCTGCTCGTGTTCGCACCATGTTTCGCTTGCCGACTTCACGGCCATCGTCGCCGCTGCGGCTGCCGATGCGGACCGACGGGTGCGCCTGGTGGAGATACGCGGTGCGGCGCTGGACCATCCACACATCGTCACGATTCCCGAGACACAATATCTGAAATGTTTGATCTGCCGCGTGGAATAAAGCCGCGATGGAAACGTGCTTCCATCCAAGGATGCACGATCGGGAAAGCATCTTGATTGCCCACGCTAGCCGCAAACGACGCGGCCAGAATGGGGCACCAACAGGCACCAAAACGTTTGGGAGCCTGGAGCAGAAAACACTGCTAGAAGAGCCGTTCGGCGCGCTTTAAGTTGCCTGCGGTGGCTACGCCGGTCAGCGTCAAACCATAGCTCCAAATATTCTCATTGCGCACGGAGCCAAGCGCAAATTTTCTATACTCCACGCTGATGCCGCAACAGTTGAAGTTGTAGCTGGTTTGCACGCCTGCATACTCAAGCGAGTGCAGATTGACGTCCAAGCCGCCGTCACCCGCGGCGCTAAAACCAGGCTTGGTCGTTGCCCCATAGCCGAGCAGGACCTGCAACTGGTTGTAATTCGTTACGGAAACCGGCTGCCCCGCTGTGGCGATGCTCTCCGCAGGTGCATTCATCAAGGCATGGCCGACACTGCTGAAGAAGTCGCCATGCTTGTAGTTGGCAAAGGCGTTGCTAGCCGCAATGCGCCCCGCCTTCATGTCATACTCCAAATCCCATTCGATGTCCGTATTCTCTGTGCTGCGCATCCGCAGGCGCGAAACCACCGGCGAAGTATAGCGCGGTGCGGTCACGTAAGCGATCGAGCTAAAGTCCAGCGTGCTGGTGAAGATGTTGCGCCGGCCTGAAATCACAGCATTGCCAAAGGTGGGATCGAAGAAGTACTTCTGCGCAACAAACCAGCTCAGCCACTCCTGGGTGTCACCGACACACATGGGCGTGGGTGTGCTGAGATCGACGGTCGGTTTCTTGGGTTGCGCAGCTTGCGCGTCGTCCTTTGCTCGCGCGTACTCAGCGGCCAACTCATCGGGCTTGCAGGCGTGGGGACGCAGCGCCTTTACAAAAATCCGCTGCGTCAGGCCATATTCCATTTCGTTGGTATCACTGTAGATGTCGCGCGCATCAAAGCGCTCCACGTTGTTGAAGTTGTCCACGCCCGTCACGTTGCGATACTCCAGCTCGGGCGCGATCGTGTGGCGCAGCGCCACACCGAGATGCTTGGCAAGGAAGTGCGAGTCAAAATCCCGTTCCAGCACAGGCGTGCGCATCTGCACATCGGCTTCGAGGGCTTTGCGATTCAGGCCCGTATTGATCTGCGTGGGCGTTGTCGGGCCGGGCGTTTGGCTGTTGCTGTAGCCGGTTTCCCGCAGGCCCACCTCGGGACGCAGCAGCCAGCCATGCCCGGTCAGCGGCAGCGCAAGATGGGGGAAGAGATCGACGCGTTCCGCAGATTGCTTATCGCCAACTCCCGGTGCGGAGCGCGAGAGTACGCTGGCAGACATCTCCCCGCCGCCGAAAAGTCGCGTGCTGCCGAGTTGCTGATCCGCCGTGTCGAACTCCAAATTGGGCAGATGCAGGATGCGCACTTCATCCCCCGGAGTGTCACTTAAAAAATTCTGATAGCGCTCCAGCTCCACACTGGCCGCCGTGCCGCTGGCTTGATGCGTCAAAAACGCCCAGGACTTTACCTCCGACGAAACGGCCAGCGCAAAGTTTTCCGCAAAGACTTGCCGATAGACGTAGGAGCTTAAATACTCCGCATCCACGACGGCGCGCAGGCTCGTGTCCAGGTCGCGGCGGCCGGTGACGATCGTATCCTGCCCGCCCTGATTGATGTGCTGTGGTCCATAGCCGCGATCCTCCAAGCCGTCATAGTAGCCGTGCAGGAAATCGTTGCCGCGACCCTTATAGCGGTATTCCGCACTCTGTTCCCAGCCGCGCAGGGAGTAGTACTGCAGGCCCACCATCAGGTCCGAGCTGCGATTGATGGCCCAATAATAAAAGTCGCCGACAATAATTCCCTTGATGCTGGAGTTGCTGAGCACGGGAATGAGCAGGCCCGATTGCCTGCCATTGGAATCGACGGAATGCGAAACGTAGGGCAGGTAGAGGATCGGCAGGCCGAGCAGATCAAAGTGACTGTTCCAAGCCGTAGCCTTGCCGTTATCCAAAGCAATGTGCGGCGCAAAAATACTCCAATGCGGCTTGGGAATGCGGCAGGAGGTCATGCTGCCGCCGTAGAGAACATAGGAATCCGGCCCGTTCTTCACCAGCAACTTTCCGCGAATTAAAAAGGGATTGGGCGTGGTGTAGACCTCGTGATCGCCAGTGCCGCGCAGCACTCCCACCGAGCCGGTGACACCATCAAAGCGCCCAGTCTGCGCATTCAGATTCAGCGTTGCGTGTTCGGCGGCAATGTCTTCCTGATCGGGGCCGCCATCCAGTTGCACATGCCCTTGCGCCTCCACGGCGCCCGTGGCTGCGTTATAGGTGATCGTGTCTGCGCGCAACACGTAATCCTTGTAATCCACCTCCGCCTCCCCATGCAGCGTGTACAGGTCGCCCTGTTTTTCCTGCTCCTGGGCGTGGATGGTGATGGGAACTCCGCTGGGCACCGTGGGCACGGGCTGCGCGAGTGGAATGCTTGGGGTCGTGCTGCTTTCGGCTCCGCTGGGCATGGGGGCATTCGGCAGGGCCTGGGCCTGTCCCGAGGCCGATGCCAAGGCCAAGCAAAGCACAGGCGGCAGCGCGTAACTCCAGAATAAAATTGCCCGCATACAAGCGTAGTTAGTGTATCGCCTGCGCAGCAGCGTTGCTTCCCCTGCCGAAAATTGCTGGGGTTTTTCTGCACCGCTCCACAGCGCGCCGCGGCAATTGCTGCAAAATATGTGCATTTTTTTCTGGCGTTTTTCCACGCATTCTGCGATAAAAAAATGAGCGGGGTTTTTTTCGCACAGAATCGATGCGCTCTCACGGTTCATCTTCGGCAACGACTTCCCTCCCATTTGAGGAGCAGGAGACTGCGGCTGCCCATTGGAAGCAGGAAGTGGCGTATCGCGTCGCGGAGCGGCGCGCACGGCAACAAAAGGCAGCGCATGTCGTGGACGCGCGGGATCCTGCGCAGACACATCCGGCTGCGGATGCAGAGCGTGCAGCGCGCGCTGCGCGCATTGCCGCCGCCGTCGCAGCCCGCTATTCGGAGACTCCGCTCTTTAGCGAAGCCTTTTCCGCCCTGCAAAGTACAGATCCGGCGGAGCTGCCTGCACACACGCACCCACCAAGCGCCGACACCTTGACCACAGCTGCCTTGGCACCCATGGCAGCCCCCACACACGAGGCACCACATCCGATCGAGCACGACTCTGGGCCGCACCCTGCAGCCGCCCGCTTTGAAGCGCCTCAGGCTGCCAGCGATTTCCTGTACAGCGAGCCAGCCCGGATTGCCGCAGCGACCGAGGCGATTGATTTCGCCCAGGCTGCGCCGGTTGTCGAGGATGTCTTTGCCAATTCGATGGTGATGCCGCAACAGCCGCTGCCAGCGAATTTGATTCCATTTCCACGCGAGATCGTTGCGCCGCGCCGCGCCCGTCCCCGATTCGCAGAGCGATCGAGGGCCGACGAGGAGTCCCGCAGCGAACCTGCCGCACAGATCCAATTGCGCATCT
>JAJZMO010000324.1 GCA_021798235.1 Acidobacteriota bacterium
AGCACCAGGCCGATGGCCGAGCAGTTGGGATTGGTGACGATGTAGCCGCCACTGGATTTGCGCCAGCTTTGCTCTTCGATCAGCGCGAGGTGGTCGGCGTTAACCTCTGGAATGACCAGCGGCACGTCGGCCTGCATACGGAAGGCGCTGGAGTTGGAGATGACGGCGCAACCGGCAGCGGCGAACTTCGGCTCCATGTCGCGGGCGATGTCGCTGTCGAGCGCGGCAAAGATGATGGACGGCGCGCCTTCTGGCGTGGCCGGCGAGACGGGCATGGCCGCGATGCGCGCAGGCAGCGGCGTGTCCAGCTTCCAGCGCACGGCATCGCCGTAGGCCTTGCCACTGGAGCGGTCGCTGGCCGCCAGCCAGGTGACGTTGAACCAGGGATGGTTTTCGAGGAGTTGAATGAAGCGCTGACCGACCATTCCAGTCGCGCCCAGAATGCCTATATTGTGCTTAGCTTGCATGATCGTGGATAACTCTACCTTACTAGTCTATCGCCTGCGCCGCATTAGCGCGAGAAGGTGAAGTCAGCAGGAACCGTTCCGTGCGCGGGCACGGTGATTTGCAGCACCTGACTGGGCAGTTTTTCATGAATGGCTGCCAGCGTATAGGTGCCCGGAGGCAGGCCGGTGATGGTGAAGTGTCCGTCCGCATCGGAGACCGCATAAAACGGGCTGGCGGAGACGTTGATGAAGGCTTCCATCCACGGATGATTGTTGCACCGCACGGGCAGCATCAGCTCTGCCATGGGAAAGATGTGCTGCTCTGGCTGGCCCATGGGCGCTTGGGAAATGTCGACCGCAGCGTTGCCGGGCACGGTGGGTTCCAGATGGATGTTGTGCATAGTCGGGTCGTCGGTGCGGAACTCGACAGGCTGGCCGGCCATGACGCCGATAACATGCGGGGAATAGCGGCAGCCTTTTTGATCCAGAACGACCGGGGTGGTGGGCGGCGCGTAGCGCTTGGCTCCCAGGCCGGATTGCACGTAGATGAAGACGTTGGCCAGTCCGCCGCCGTGTACGACATATTGCTCAGTCAGATTCGGAGTTTTGCTGGCGAAGGCGCAGGCCGGGTCTTGAGCCATGTCGATGGCGATGCGCTTGGGCACGGCACCCTTCCAGTGGATGGTTCCGGTAACAGTGCCTGCTGTCGTTGGATCAATTTTTGTGTAAGCGATGGGCGCCGCCGGTTGGTCGTGCGCAGATGTAAGAACGAGCGGCGGCTTGATCTGCTGGCAGCCGGTGGCGACCAGCAGCGCGGTTGCGCCTGCTGCGGGCAGGAGATGGCGCAGAGAAAATTTCATGAGCGTTTTTTTCCTTCTGCGCCACTGGCTTGCGTGCGTGCAGGCTTGGCGGCGCGGGCCTTGGCGTCGGCATGGCTGTGGCTGCTGAGCAAGCCTTCCAGCTCGGCCTTGAATTCGTTGACGTCTTTGAAGTCGCGGTGCACGGAGGCGAAGCGGATGTAGGCCACGGTGTCGATGGACTTCAACTCGCGCATGATCTGGTCGCCGATCTCGGCAGAGCTGCGTTCGCGCTCAGCCGAATCGACAACGAAGCGCTCGACCTCGTTGACGATCGACTCCAACCGCGCGGCGGAGACGGGGCGTTTTTCGCAGGCGCGCAGCAGGCCGCTCAGGATTTTTTGGCGATCAAACCGTTCGCGGCGTCCATCTTTTTTGACGACCATGTAGGGAATTTCGTCGAGGCGCTCATAGGTGGTGAAGCGCTTTTCGCAGCGCTCACACTCGCGGCGGCGGCGGATGGCATCTGCCTCTTTGCTCTCGCGCGAGTCCACAACTCGGTCTTGGGTGAAGCCACAGTAGGGACACTTCATCGTTGTACCGATTCTAACAACCTGAGCGGAGGCGCAGCGGAATAAATTGGCGTGGCGGAGGATTACTCCAGCACGATGCGGCGCAGCCGCAGTGCGTTGCTGATGACGGAGACGGAACTGAGCGTCATGGCGGCGCTGGCCAACATGGGGCTGAGGAGTAGTCCGAAAAATGGATACAAAACTCCGGCGGCGATGGGCACGCCTAGCGCGTTGTAGAGAAAGGCAAACCAGAGATTCTGGCGAATGTTGCGCAGCGTGGCCTGGCTCAGATTGCGCGCGCGTACGATGCCGCGCAGGTCGCCGCGCAGCAGCACGATGCCAGCGCTTTCCATGGCGACATCTGTGCCGCTGCCCATGGCGATGCCCACATCGGCAGTGGCCAGGGCGGGAGCGTCGTTGATGCCGTCGCCGGCCATGGCGACTTTTCCGTGGGCCTGCAGGGAGCGAATCGCCTCGGCTTTTTGGTGCGGCAGCAGACTTGCTTCAACCTGATCAATGTTCAGGCGGCGGGCGACGGCCTCGGCGGTGGCGCGTGCATCGCCGGTGAGCATGACCACGCGCACGCCCAGAGAGTGCATCTGCCAAATCGCGCGGCGCGCAGATTTTTTGATGGGATCGGCCACGGCCAACAATGCGGCCAGCTTGTTTTCGATGGCTACATAGAGCACGGTGGCACCCTCCTCCTGCATCGACTTCACCTGTGCGCGCACCGCGGTTGTTTCGATTTTGGTCGCGTCCATCTGCGCAAGGTTGCCGAGCAGAATGGTTCGGCCTGCAACGCTGGCCTGAACGCCCTTGCCGGGCGTGGAGGTGAAGTGGTCAACGGCTGCAAGGTTCAAATTGCGCTCTCGCGCAGCGGCCAGCATGGCGGCGGCTAGCGGATGCTCGCTGGCCTGCTCAACGCTGGCAGCTAGGCGAAGAATTTCCTCTTCTTCAAATCCGGGTTGCAGTGCGATGGAGATCAGCCTCGGTTTGCCTTCAGTGAGTGTGCCGGTTTTGTCCACCACCAGCGTGGTGACCTGCGCCAGGGTTTCCAGCGCTTCCGCATTGCGCACCAGCACGCCGGATTGCGCGCCGCGTCCCGTGCCCACCATGATGGACATGGGCGTGGCCAGGCCCAGCGCGCAGGGGCAGGCGATGATGAGCACGGCCACGGCGTTGACCAGCGCGTGCGCCAGGCGCGGCTGGGGCCCCAGCGCGTACCACGCGAAGAATGTGCCCACGGCGACGGCGACCACGGCGGGCACAAACCAGGCGGCGGCGCGGTCGGCCAGCCGCTGGATGGGCGCGCGTGTGCGCTGCGCGTCACTCACCATTTGCACGATGCGGCTGAGCAGGGTTTCGCGGCCTACACGCTCTGCGCGCATGGTGAAACTGCCGTTGGCATTGAGCGTGCCGCCGGTGACGGAATCGCCTGCGGATTTTTGCACTGGGATGGGTTCGCCGGTGACCATGGATTCATCCACGCTGCTGGCTCCGCTAAGTATGAGGCCATCGACGGGAACTTTTTCTCCGGGGCGTACGCGCAGCACGTCGCCCACGCGGACCTGATCGAGGGCAACGTCCTGTTCGCCGTCGGGCAGCACGATGCGGGCGGTCTTCGGTGCCAGGCTGAGCAGGGATTTGAGCGCGCTGGAGGTGCGGCTGCGTGCGCGCAGCTCCAGCACCTGTCCCAGCAAAACGAGCGTGGTGATCACCGCAGCGGGTTCAAAGTAAAGGTTGGCTGCACCGTGCGCATCGCGCATGGCGGCCGACAAGGCGCGCGCATAGATGAGCACGAATAGGCTGTACAAATAGCTGACGCCCACGCCGAGGCCGATGAGCGTGAACATGTTGAGCCGCAGCGTGCGTAGCGATGTGGCCGCGCGTTGCATCAGCGGCCAGCCACACCAGAAGACCACGGGCGTGGCCAGCAGAAACTCCACCCAAGCCAGCAGTGCGTTGCCCAACGCATGTTGGATGGGATGGCTGGGAAAAAGGCTAGAGATCATGATGGCCAACAGGGGCGCGGTGAGTGCGGCTGCGATGTCAAAGCGGCGGCGCATGTCCTCCAGCTCAGGATTTTTTTCATCGGTCAGGGTGACCACGCGCGGCTCCAGCGCCATGCCGCAGATGGGGCAGGCGCCGGGCTGGTGCTCCAACACTTCAGGATCCATCGGGCAAATGTATTCCACCGCGCCAGCATTGGCCGTGGCGGGCGCAGCGCTGGACGAGCAGCAGGAACTGGACTTGGTCGGTGCCGGCGTAAAGACAATGAGGTTGGATGCGGCCTGGGTCGGAGCCGCGTGCAGATATTGTGCGGGATTGGCTGTGAATTTCTCTGCGCAGGACTTTGCGCAGAAGTAGTAGCGCTTGCCAGCGTGCTCCAGCGAGGCGGCTGCGCGTGCCTGTGAAACCTTCATGCCGCAAACAGGATCCGTCTCTGTGGGTAGATATGGCGTGGGATTGGCCGTGAATTTTTCCGCGCAAGATTTCGCGCAGAAGTAATAACGCTTGCCAGCGTGCTCCAGCGTGGCGGCTGCTTTTTCTGGTGCGAACTTCATGCCGCAGACGGGATCACGAACGGCTGCGGGCGGGTGAGCATCCATGGTGTTCGCCTCCTGATTGTGTATGCAGGCTACGTGACGTTAACGCCGGCCAACGTCTGTACCGCTTTAGGATGCTCCGCAGCGACGCATAGATGCAAGAGCCAGAAAAGGAGAATTATTTTGCCGGAGTGGTGGGCGTTCCGTTATTGCTCTTGTCGGAATCGCCGCCGTCTTTGAAGACGCCAAAAACTCTGCCGAAAAATCCTTTTTTCTTCTCAGGCGCTTCGGGTTGCGCAGGAGCCGGTGCGGCTGCGGGTGTGCCGGGTGCGGCATTGGGAGCCGGTGCAGCGGGCGCGGCGGTGCTGGTTGCCGCCGGAGTTGCCGGTGCAGGGGAGCCGCCGAGGCCGAAGATCTTTTGGAAGATGTTGCGCTGGTCGCCGTTGGGATGGTCACAGGTGGCGGTGGGTTGCGTTCCATCCAAAAAGGCGGCGTCGTAATCATCCGGGCAGGCGGAGTCGGCGAGCAGGTTGGTCGCGTTGTCGAGCGAGACGATGGAGACGCCGGGCGGAGGATCAAAGTATTTTGTGTCAGAGTACTGCGGCAGCGCCGTGGCGCGCTTCATAAAATCCGCCCAGATGGGCACAGCGGCTTGCGAACCTTCGAGCTTGAGGTCCGTGTAATCGTCATTGCCCACCCAGACCACGCAGAGCAGGTTGCTGGTGAAGCCAGCGAACCATGCGTCGTGTTCCGTGCCAGTTTTGCCTGCGGCGGGCGCGGTGAAGCCCAGGCCGCGGATGCTGGCCGCTGTGCCGTGGTTGATGACGTCTTCCATCAGGCTCAGCGTCAGGTAGGCCACGCGCGGGTCGAGGATCGGGGTGGATTGCGTGGTGAAGTTGTCGATCACGTCCCCGGTGGGCGTGCGCACGCTGGCGATCATCCAGGGCTGCAAGCGAATGCCGCTGTTGGCGAAGACGGTGTAGGCCCCGGCAATGTCGAGCGGCGTGGCGTCATAGGAGCCGATAGCCATGGCTGGAGTGGCTTCAACCGAGGTGATGCCCGCCTGATGCGCCAAGTTAGCCACGTTGTCGTAGCCGACCATCTGCGCCAGCGCAACGGTGGCGATGTTTTGCGACATCATCAAGGCAAAGCGCGCGGTGATCATGCCATAGACTTCATTTTTGAAGTTGTGCGGCTCGTACTGTTCCGTGCCGTTGTCAAAGCTGAAGGTCTGGTCGGCGTCATTCAACTGCGTGACGGCGGTAAAGACGTTCTGCTGCCCCGGCAAGGGAACGCCGGTCAGGCTGCTGTTGAAGGCCGCGGCGTAGACGAAGGGTTTGAAGACGGAGCCGGTGGGGCGTTTGGCGATGGCATGGTTCAACTGGCTCATGCCGTAGTTGGAGCCGCCGACCAGCGCCAGCACCTGGCCGGTGTGCGGGTCCAGCGCGATGAGCGCCACCTGCGGATAAACAATGTTGGGCTTGACGATGACCACGCCCTTGCGTGTGCGATAGGTGTTGCGCCTGAGGATGATCGCGTCCGTTTTGCTGATGCCGTCGGCGACGGCCTCCGTGGCCGCGCGTTGCAGGTCAGGGTCAAGCGAGGTGTAAATGTGTAGGCCTTCGCCGTTGATGTCGCGGTCGCCGTAGCGCTGCGTAAGTTGGTCGCGCACCAGGTCGACAAAGTACGGCGCTTCGCCTTCGTCCACGCTGAAGGGCGCCATGCCCAGCGGCGCGGCCTTGGCCGCTGCAGCCTGCGCTGCGGTGATGGCGTGCGTGCCCACCATGGCGTCCAGCACCAGATTGCGGCGATCCATGGCGCGGTGGGGATGGCGGTACGGTGAGAGATAATTCGGGCGCTGGATCATGCCCGCCAGCAGCGCGCATTGCGGCAGCGTCAGCTCACGCACATCTTTGCCGAAGTAGGCCTGCGCCGCCTCACCCAGTCCATTGATGGAAAAACTGCCGCGCTGGCCCAGGTTGATCTCGTTGGCGTACATCTCAAAGATTTTTTGCTTGCTGAAGCGGTGTTCCAACTGAAAGGTGATGGCGATTTCGATGATCTTGCGCTTGTAGCGTTTTTCTGGCGAGAGAAAAAATCCGCGCGCCAGTTGCATGGTGATCGTCGATGCGCCCTGGCCTTTATGTCCGGTGCGAATGTCTTGGATGGCTGCGGCCATCAGGCGGTAATAATTGACGCCGCCATGTTCAAAGAAGCGGCGATCTTCAATGGCCAGCACGGCCTGCACCAGTTGCGGAGGCAACTCATCATAGGTGACCAGACGACGCTTGGCGCGATTCTTGTCGGAGAGGCCAGTGACCAGCACCGGTTCCAATTCATAGGAGGCGAGCGGCTGGTGTTTGTCGCCGAAGATTGCGCTGACCGTGCCGTTGGCGGTGAGAATGGTTGCGCCGTCGGGAGCGTGATAGGACTGCGGGCCGGGCTGAATGTGAATGCTGTCTGTGTCGAGGCGATAGGTGCCGAGCGGCGAAGGCGAACGCTCACCCTCCTCGGTATATCCGGCGGCGCGCAGGTCGTTGGCGATGGCTTGCACGCTGTACTTTTGTCCGGGGCGCACCTCACGCGGTGCGGCATAGATTTGCGCTGTGTTGGCGAAGATGGGACCGCTCAATCGCGCATCGACGACTTTTTGATATTGGAAGTAGTAGTGCGCGAAGATCGCTGCGCCCACAGCGCCCAGCACCAGCAGGCAGGCGAAAAAGAAAGCCGACAAGCCCAGCAGAATTTTTGCGTACAGCGGCCAGCCAGCCATGCGGCTGCGCCAGCCAGAGCGGGGCGGCATCCAGGGTTGCGCGGGTTGGGGAACAAAGTCCATGCTGAATCCAATTACCAGCCGCGCGCCCAGCCCATGCGCGGCGCGGGATCATACAGCGGCAGAGAACAAAAACAGCAGTGCAGTTGTGGTGCGGTCTACTGCGCTGTCTTCAGCCGTTCGCGCAGCGTTGCGGCTGCGGTGTCGAGCGGCAACTCTTCACTGGACAGCGTGGCGCGCGTGACCAGTTCGACTTTCCCCTCCGCAACCTTTTTGCCCACATTGATGCGGTAGGGGATGCCGACCAGATCCGCATCCTTGAACTTTACCCCAGCTCGTTCGTCGCGGTCGTCCAACAGCACGTCCAGCTCGGCGGATTCGAGTTCAGCGGCCAGCTTTTCCGCGGCCTGCATCAGCGCGCCGTCGGTCACATTGGTCACGGTGACGACAACGGTAAACGGCGCAATCGATGGCGGCAGCCAAAAGCCGTTGGCGTCGTTCGCTTGCTCAACGGCTGCGGTCAGAATGCGCTCAATGCCAATGCCGTAGCTGCCCATGATCGGCGTAACTTCTTTGCCGTTGGGGTCAAGCACGCGCGCACCCATGCTCTCAGAATATTTGTAGCCCAGCTTGAAGATGTGGCCAATTTCAACCGCCTTGCCCAGCTTGAGCGGCGTGTTGCACTGCGGGCAGCCTTCGTCAACGTTCACGTTGCGAATGTCGGCGGCCAGCGTCCATTGAAAGTCGCGGCCCGGCGTGACGTTGCGCAGATGGTAGTCGGCTTCGTTGGCGCCGCAGATCATGTTGGCGCGGCCTTCGAGGGCGCGGTCGAGAATCACCGTCAAGCCGCCGGCCATGGGCTTGGATGCAGGCTGCAAGCCAACGGGGCCAAGAAATCCTGCGGGGGCGTGAAAGAAAGCTTGCAACTCATCAGCATTCATCAGTCGTATTTCACCCACTACAAGCTTCGCACTTCCTGGGCCTTGAGCTTGTATTGCTTGGCTGAGCAGGGCTAATAGTTTGGGTTCATTGACTGAATGATCGCCGCGGAGCAAAACTGCAACGGGCTGTGCATGGGCGCCATAGTGGCCCGGCTCGATGCTTTGCATTGAACGTGTTTCGGCCATGTAGGCTACACACCTTATGCATTGTGTCGGGGGCACATGCAAAAATGCCGTCAAGTCGGCGATAGAACCGATGCCGGGCGTGTGGACTTTTTCCGGCTGGCCGTTGCCAGTGGGTGCAAGCTCCTGCACGGGGGCCAGCTTTGACGTGGCCTTTTCCAGATTGGCCGCGTAGCCGCACTGGCCGCAGCTTGCGATCAGGTCTTCGCCCGCTTCGGTGTAGACCATAAACTCCTGCGACTGGCTGCCGCCCATGGAGCCAGAGTCGGCATCGACGGCGACGAATTGCAGCCCGCAGCGCGAGAAGATTTTGCGATACGCGCGGTCGTGCTTGGCATAGCTTGCATCCAGCCCCGCTGCGTCGATGTCAAAGGAGTAGGCATCCTTCATCAAAAACTGGCGCACGCGCAGCAGGCCCGACTTGGGGCGCGGCTCATCGCGGAACTTGGTCTGAATCTGATACCAGATTTGCGGCAGTTGCTTGTAGCTGCGCAGTTCCTTGCGCGCGATTTCCGTCATCACCTCTTCATGCGTCATACCCAGGCAGAGGTCGGCCCCTTTGCGGTCTTTTAGGCGGAACATGTTGTCGCCCATGCCGGTCCAGCGTCCGCTCTGCTCCCAGAGTTCGCGGGGCAGCAGCGCGGGCAGCAGAAATTCCTGCCCGATCAAGTCCATCTCTTCGCGCACGATGCCAACGATTTTGTTGATGGCGCGCTGGCCCAAAAATAAATAGGAGTAGATGCCAGCGGAAATCTGCCGGATGTATCCGGCGCGCACGAGAAACTTGTGGCTGGCGACTTCCGCGTCGGCAGGCGCTTCTCGAAGAGTGGGCAAAAAGAGTTTGGACCAGCGGTGCATGGGGATGAAAGAGTCCTTCGATCAGAATCCCTTTCATTCTACCTGCTGCTGCGTGCGGCAGACGGCGCTGCGCGAAGGATGGGGAACTTGTATTCAATCGACAGGGCGACGATTTGCGAACCCATGTCTCAAAAGCGAGACATGGGGCACCCGTGTTGTTGTTCTGATTTGTATGGTTCCTGATGCAAGAGGGGATTTGCCATTCCGACTCGACTTGCCAGAACGAGCATCTAAAACAGTTCCATGCCCCACAGGTCGTGGATGTGCAGCACCCCTTCGACGTGGCCCTCTGCATCGACGACGACGAGCGAGGTGATCTTGCGGTGCTCCATGCGGTGCAGCGCCTCGGCGGCAAACTCATCCGGGCCGATGGTGAGCGGATTGTGGTGCATGGCTTGGCCGGCGGTCAGGGCCAGTGCGGCTGCGCCTTCACGCTCCAGCAAGCGGCGCAGGTCGCCGTCACTGATCAGGCCGGCCAGCTTGCCGTCTTCGATGACGGTGGTAATGCCCAGGCCCTTGCGCGACATTTCATAGATGACATCCTGCATGGGCGCGTTCAATGCGACACGCGGAATGGCTTCGCCGGAGTGCATCTTTTGCGCGACGCGCAGCAGGCGCTTGCCCAGCTTGCCGCCGGGGTGCAGGTGGGCAAAGTCCTCGGCGCGAAAACCTTTGCGTTGCGAAACAGCGATGGCCAGCGCATCGCCCAGTGCGAGCATGGCCGTGGTCGAGGCCGTGGGCGCCAGGCCCAAGCCGCAGGCCTCCTGCGCCACGGAGCAGTCCAGGGCCACGTCACTGGCCAGCGCCAGCGTGGAGCGCAGATTGCACGTAAAGCTGATGAGCGCGTCGCCGAGGCGCTTGAGCATCTCCAACAGCAGCAGAAGCTCTTCCGTCTCGCCGCTGGCCGAGAGCGCAAGCACGACATCGCCCTTGGCCAGCACGCCTAGGTCGCCGTGGCGCGCCTCCGCCGGATGCAGAAAGAGAGCTGGGCTGCCAGTGGAGCTGAGCGTGGCGGCGATCTTTTGCGCGATGAGGCCGCTTTTGCCCATGCCGGTGACGACGACGCGCCCGCGCGATTGTCCGCAGGCCAGCAGAATTTCCACGGCGCGCGCGAATGGGGCGGCCATGGGGCCGTCCAAGCGCTCGGCCAGCGACAGTAGGGCCTCGGCCTCGATGCGCACCAGCCGGCTGGGTGTGGAGTCTTCGGATTGGCCGGTTGCGTGGGGCATAGCTGCGTACTAGGAGCGGAAAACGCTTTGATGGTACCAGAATCGTGTGCAATGGCGTGTGTCTGCTGGCG
>JAJZMO010000091.1 GCA_021798235.1 Acidobacteriota bacterium
TCGCGCTGGGCGCGCTGAAAGCTGTCATAGGCGCGGACGACGCGCTGGACAAGCTGGTGGCGCACCACATCCTCATTGACGAAGTGGCAGAAGCGCACGCCCTCGACGCCCTTGAGCACTTCAAGCGCTTCGAGCAGGCCGGATTTGCGCGGGTTGGGCAGGTCGATCTGCGTGATGTCGCCGGTGATGACGGCCTTGGAGTTGTTGCCCATGCGGGTCAGGAACATCTTCATCTGCTCGCTGGTGGTGTTCTGGGCCTCGTCCATGATGATGAAGGAGTCGTTGAGGGTGCGGCCGCGCATGAAGGCCAGCGGGGCGACCTCGATGACATTGCGCTCCAGCATTTTGTCGACGCGTTCCGGCTCCAGCAAATCGTAGAGTGCGTCGTAGAGTGGGCGCAGATAGGGGTCAACCTTTTCTTGCAGCGAGCCGGGCAGAAAGCCGAGGCGCTCGCCGGCTTCGACGGCCGGGCGCACCAGCACCAGGCGGCTGACGCGCTTGGCCGCCAGCGCGGCCACGGCCATGGCCACGGCGAGGTAGGTTTTGCCGGTGCCAGCGGGGCCGATGCCGAAGACCATGTCAGTCTGCTCGATGGCTTCAAGATATTGTCGCTGGTTGAGTGAGCGTGGTTGCACCATGCGGCGGATGCCGTTGGAGCGTTGCTTGCCGCTGTCCACCAGTGAGCGCAGCGTGACGGCTGGGTCAGCCACGACCAGCTTGAGCATTCCGTTCAATTCGCCATTTTGCAGCGTGACGCCGCTCTTGCGCAGGGATTCATAGTCGGCAAAGATGCGTTCGACGCGGGTGACGCTCTCCGCATCGCCTTCGACGTAAAGAGCGTCGGAGCGCAGATCGATGCGGACGTGCAGCGAGTCTTCCAGCAGATGAATGTTTTCGTCGCGCGTACCGAAGATTGGCTCAAGATTTGGGGTGATGGCGATGGCCTTTTTCATTGGGAAGATTGATTTCCTTTCTGGGCTGCATGCATAAGGAAGCGCACAGGTATGTGCGGTATGGCGACATTGCAAAGAGCAAGCAGGGACGTGCGCTGAGGATGCTGGTGACGTATCTGTGGTGCGGGATGTGGGCGCTGCTCACCGCGCAGCCGGTCCGCAACCATTGCGGAGGCCATCGAAGCACCGGGAGTGGCGCAAGGGACTCGAATGGGCACAGATTAGCGCCGAAGCGCGGGCGCGTCAACCGGGAAATGGAGAAATGTGCGCCGTGCGTGCCGAAGATGCAAACCCGGCGGATGTGCGCAGGGCGGCGGGGGCCGGTGAGCGGGCGCACTTGGCGGGCGGGCGGCAATCTGCCAAACTGAATACAGGCGCTTTCCGCGCAAGCGGGGGCGGCCTGCAAACTTCGCCAGAAAGCTACCCGAATATGAGCGCACCCGCAGCCGCACAAAAAGTATTTGCCGACCGCATCCACCGCATTGAAGTATCCGCCACGATGGCCGTGACCGCCGAGGCCGCCAAGCTGCGCGCCCAGGGCGTGAACCTGGTGGACTTTGGCGCGGGCGAGCCGCACTTTGCCACGCCGCGTCATATTAAGGATGCGGCCATTGCCGCCATTGAAGCGAACTTTACGCGCTATACAGCGGTCAGCGGCATTCCAGAGCTGCGCACGGCCATTGTGGAGCGGCACGCCGCCGACTTTGGCAGCAAGTACACGCCAGAGGAAGTGGTGTTCACCACGGGCGGCAAGCTGGCGCTCTTCCACGCCGTGCAGGTGCTGGTGGATCACGGCGATGAAGTGGTGCTGCCTGCGCCCTTCTGGGTTTCGTTCAAGGACATTATTCAGTACGCCGGCGGTAAGCCCGTGATTCTGCAAACCAACGAGGCGGACAATTTTCGCGTCACGGCGCAGGCGATTGAAGCCGCAATTACACCACGCACCAAGGCCATCATTTTGAACACGCCGTCCAATCCGTCGGGTGCGGTGGTTTCTCCGGCGGATCTGGAGCAGATTGTGCGCCTGGCCCATGCGCGCGGCATCTTTTTGCTGCTCGACGAATGCTATGCCTACTTGCAGTACACGGGCGTGTCGATCTCCGGCGGCTCGTTTACGGATTGCAAGGAGCACCTGGTGGTGCTGGGGTCGCTCTCCAAAACCTACGCCATGACGGGCTGGCGCGCCGGATATGCGCTGGGGCCGAAGGCGGTGATTGCGGCCATGTCGAAGTTGCAGAGCCAGGACACCTCGTCCACGGCGTCGATTGTGCAGAAGGCGTCGATCGCCGCGCTGACCGGATCGCAGCAATGCGTGGCCGATATGCGGCAGGATTATCTGTCCCTGCGCGATGAGGTGATCGCCGGGCTGCGCAAGATTCCGGGCATCACCTGCACCGTGCCCGAGGGCGCGTTCTACGTGTATCCCAACGTGAAGGCGTATCTGGGCAAGGGCGGCGTGAAGAACGGGATCGATCTGGCTGCCAAGCTGCTGCATGAGGCACATGTGGTCACCGTGCCCGGCGAGGCCTTTGGCACCAACGAGCACATTCGACTTTCGTATGCCGTGAGCCACGCCGATGTGGCCGAGGGTACGCGGCGCATGCAGGAGTTCTTCGCCAAGTTGGCATAAGAGGGATGCGGGGCTGAAATACGGTGGGCCGGAGATATTTCCATCCCACCCTTCGCAAAGGATGCGAAGGATGGGGCACCCGACGGTGTCTTTTGCGCGGTCGTTGTCGTATTTGCCAAGAGCGTCTGGATTCTTCGCTCCTGTGGGTCGCGAAGAATGACTCGGTGTTTTTGATGCGGGCATTGTAGCCAACCTACTCTCTTTGCATCCCACCCTTCGCAACCGCAGCGGAGGATGGGGCAGCTGAAGCCTTCGGCCGCCTGCGCCAAAAGCGAAGCGCAGATTCCCCGGCTTGCGTGACGAAAAAGCGCGAAAATAGTAGTAAATAAAGGGTGTATCCACGGTATACTGGCCCCGGATACCTCTGGGGCCTATGGTTCGTTTGCGATGGATCGCGTGGATTTTTTCCGGTTGTATGGCCGTGTCTGCCCTAGCGCAGAGCACGCCGGACGTGGCCGCTCTGCGCGAAGCCGCAGAAAAAGGCAACACCATTGAACAACTAATTTTGGCTGGAATGTACCTACAGGGCCAAGGTGTGCCCAAGGACGATGCGCAGGCGGCTCACTGGTACCGCAAGGCGGCCGAGGAGGGCGATGCCACGGCGCAATTCGACCTGGGCGTTTTATATGACGCGGGCCAAGGCGTGCCCAAGGATGATGCGCAGGCAGCCGACTGGTATCGCAAGTCTGCAGAACAGGGCAATGTGGACGCGGCGTTCAATCTGGCAGTTTTGTGTGACGCGGGCCAGGGTGTGCCCAAGGATGATGCGCAGGCGGCCAAGTGGTACGGCAAAGCGGCGGAGCATGGCATTGTGGCGGCGCAATTTAATTTGGGAGTTTTTTACGATCAAGGCCGCGGCGTGGCCAAGGATGATGCGCAGGCCGCTGTCTGGTGGGGCAAGGCCGCTGCGCAGGGCAATGCGGATGCAGCGTTCAACCTGGGCGAGCTGTACAACCAGGGCCGCGGTGTGACACGGGACGATGCGCAGGCGGCCAAGTGGTATCTCAAGGCTGCCGAGCAGGGTGAGCACGCGGCACAATTTAATCTGGGACTGTTGTATGCGCAGGGCCATGGCGTGCCCAAGGATGTGGTCGAGGCGTACTTCTGGCTGACGATCTCCGCGACCATGTTGCCGAAGGGCACGGATCCGTATGCGGACACGCAGACGGATTTCAACCAAGTGCGAGATGCCATTGGAATGCAAATTTCTGCGGCGCAGCGCGCCGACGCCAAGACGCGCGCGCAGGCGTGGCTGAAGGCGCATCCAACGCCGACTGCGGGCCAGTAACGGCGGTACCCATTCTGTTGCGCAGCGATCGATCCTCCAAACAACAAGGCAGACTGGGCATGTTTTGTGGCTGCGCGAAGGCAGCGTGCCGCCGGTACAATGGAGGCAGACGAAAATTATGAGCACGCACACGCACGCAACTCCCAACGCTTCTGCCCACAATGCGATTCACGATACGGTGATTCTTGGCTCCGGCTGCGCCGGATTGACGGCGGCCATTTACGCGGCGCGCGCCAACTTGAAGCCAGTTGTGCTCGAAGGCCACGAGCCGGGCGGGCAACTGTCCATTACCACGCTTGTTGAGAATTTTCCCGGATGGCCAGAGGGCATCCAAGGGCCGCAGTTGATCGAGAACATGAAGCAGCAGGCAACGCGCTTTGGCGCGGAGCTGCGCATGGCGCACCTGGTGAGCGTGGATTTGTCCAAGCGTCCGTTTGCGCTGAATCTGGGCAAGGAGACGCTGCACACGCGCACGCTGGTGATCGCCAGTGGAGCCAGTGCGCGCTGGCTGGGGCTGCCGAGTGAGCAGGCGCTGATCGGCCACGGCGTCAGCAGTTGCGCCACGTGCGACGGATTTTTCTTCAGCGGCAAAGAGATTGCCGTGATCGGCGGCGGCGACTCGGCGATGGAAGAGGCGATCTTCTTGACACGCTTTGCCAGCAAGGTGACGCTGATCCATCGGCGCGACCAGTTCCGCGCCTCGAAGATTATGCTGGAGCGCACGCTGGCGCATGAGAAGATTCGCATCCTGACCAACACCGCTGTGGACGAAGTGCTGGATGTGACGAAAAAAGAAGTGACCGGATTGAAGCTGCGCAACGTGGTAACGGGCGAGCAGAGCCTGTTGCCGGTGAGCGCAATGTTTTTGGGCATTGGCCACGAGCCGAACGCAAAGATGTTTGCCGGACAGATTGACCTGGACGACGATGGCTACGTGCGCACACACAACAACGTGATGACGCGCGTGCCGGGTGTGTTTGCCTGTGGCGATGTGCAGGATCGTCGCTATCGGCAGGCGATTACCGCTGCCGGTTCTGGCTGCATGGCTGCGCTGGAAGTGGAGAAGTTTTTGGAGGAGCACGGGCGCTAAACGCGCCAGCTTCTGTGCGCGCACATGAGCATTGCGGAAAATCTCGCGCGCGTGGAGCAGCAGATCGAAACCGCCTGCCGCAAGGCGGGCCGCGTGCGGACGGATGTGCGGTGGATGGCCGTCTCGAAGACGCAGCCTGCGGATCGTATCGTGGAAGCCTATGCCGCCGGAGCGCGGTTGTTTGGCGAGAACCGTGTGCAGGAGTTTGCCGCCAAGCGCGATGTACTGGCGGCTGCGGGGATTGTTTCTGGCAGCGATGCGGCAACGGTGCATTGCATCGGGCCGCTGCAAACGAACAAGGCCAACCGCGCGGCACAGATTTTTGACGCTGTAGATTCGGTGGATTCGCTGCGCGTGGCCGAGTGCCTGCAACGCGCGGCATCGGCAGCGGGCAAGGTGCTGCCCATTCTGTTGGAGATCAAACTCAGCGATGAGGCGGCCAAGCACGGCTTGGCCCCGGATGGGTCGGAGTTGGCCGAGGTGCTGGAGCGAGCACCGGACTGGACGCATCTGCGCGTGCGCGGGTTGATGATGGTGCCGCCGTACTTTGAAGATTCCGAAGCGGCGCGTCCCTACTTCCAGCGCTTGCGAAGGCTGCGCGATGCTTTGGCGCAGCGGCATCCTCAATTGCAATTCGATGAACTTTCCATGGGCATGTCGCACGACTACGCCGTGGCAATTGCTGAAGGCGCAACGTGTGTGCGCATCGGCACGGCGATTTTTGGTGCGCGCGCTGCGCAGCCTGCGCCATGATTGCCGTGCGCGAGACGCCGCAGGGCGCGGCATTTCTGGTGCGCGTGCAGCCGCGCGCCCGGCGCACGGCGGTGCAAGGTGTGGTGGGCGATGTGCTGCGCGTAGCCGTGCAGGCTCCTCCAGTGGAGGGTCGCGCCAACGAGGCCTTGATCCGTTTTTTCGCGGAGATGTTTTCGGTTCCACGCGGCGCGGTCACGCTGGCCAGCGGCGAGCACGGACGCAACAAGCGTGTGGTGATTGCCGGACGCACGGCGGAGCAGGTGCTGGCCGTGCTGCAATCGCTGTCCATATAAGATGAGCGCATGAACTACTTGTATGCCGGAGTGCTGGCCGCTGTGGTGCTGGTGCTGCTGGTGGTTTCTTTGGCGCGATTGCACACGGTAAAGACGCGCGCGGATTATCTGCTGGCCGGCCGTTCGCTGCCGACCGGCGTGCTGATCTTTACACTGCTCAGCTCCTGGATTGGCGCGGGATCGCTATTCGCCGGTGCGGAGAATGCGTACATCAACGGCTTTTCTGCGCTGTGGCTTTCTGCGGGCGGATGGGCGGGGCTGGGGCTGATCTACGTGCTGGCGCCGCGCGCGCGCCGCTTTGCTCAGTACACGATTCCCGACCTGCTCGAGGCGCGCTACAACCAAACGGCGCGGCTGCTGGGCGTGGTGGCGATTCTGTTTGCCTACACCGGCATCGCCAGCTATCAACTGCGCGGCGGCGGTGACATTCTCCACTTAATTTTTCCGGCCACGGTGAGCAGCACGCAGGGCATGGTGCTGGTGGCGGTCTTTGTGGTGGTGTTTACCGCGCTGGCCGGTATGTCTTCGGTTGCGTACATGGATGTGGCGATTGGGCTGCTGGTGACGGGCATCTGCATTGTGGCCACGCCCCTGCTGCTGCATCGCGCCGGAGGCTGGGCAGGATTGCACCGGACGCTGCCCGCATCGCATTTTCAGGCGCTCGGCTCCATCACCTGGGTGCGTGCGATGGAGTTTTTTCTGCCCACGTTGCTTTTGTTGCTGGGCAATCAATCGATGTATCAGAAATTCTTTTCTGCCAAGTCAGAGAAGGCAGCGCGGCAGGCCGTGGTGGGCTGGGTGATCGGCACGGTGTTTCTGGAGACGGTGATCGTGGCCATCGCGGTGATCGGCTCGGCTCTGTATCCCACGGGCGAGGCGCAGCAGAATCCGCGCGAGATCATCGCCTACACGGCGCGGCACGGCTTGCCCGCAGTGCTGGGCGCGCTGCTGCTGGGCGCGGTATTCGCCAAGGTAATTTCGACAGCGAATAATTATTTGTTTTCTCCGGCGACGAATCTGGTGAATGATGTGTACCTGCGCTACATTCATCCGCAGGCCAGCAACAAGAGCGTGTTGCTGGTTTCGCGCGTGGCGATTGTGGCGCTGGGCGTGTGGACTCTGGTGCAGGCGGCGTACACGCAGTCGATACTGGAGAAGTCGCTCTATGCGTACACGGTGTATTCCGCTGCGCTGACGCCGGTGATTCTGGCGGCGTTTTTCTCCAAGCGGGCGACAGCAGCGGGCGCGGTGAGCGCGATTGCCGCAGGTACACTGGTGACTGTTTTTTGGGATGCGGAGTTTGTGCATCGGCATCTGCCGACGGTTTTGGCGCAGCGTGAGGCGCTGTTTCCTGCATTGCTGGCTGCGGTGTTGTGTCTGGTGGTGGTCAGCGCATTCACCCGACCGCCGCGGGAAGAACAACTGGCGCAGTTTCGCGCGTAGGGCGGGGCGAGCGCTGGATTGCAGGATTTCTCACCCTGCGCAAACGCGGCGAAGGATGACTGCGGTATTTCCTCTGCGCATTTCGTAAAAATATCCGCTACAAAAAATCAGCGCTGCAGTGGATCGACGGGCGCATGAATGTCTGTGACGCGGATGGAGCGGGCGAGTGTGGGATGCGTTTTGGCTAGCGCCTGGTACATCTCCCAAGCCACGCGGCGGTAGGAGATGTGTCCTTGAGGGGCGCTGCGCAATTCGGCGATGTAGGCAGCTTCGGCGAAGTCCATTTTGAAGAGCGCGCGACAGCGTGTGCCGAGCGGCAGCAGATATTGCGCAGTCGAGTTGGCTTCCGGAATGGATGCCTGCGCCAGATGGCTGACGGCGGCGTGCGCGGCTTGCAGCGCAGAAGCGTACTCCGCTTGTAGCGCGGAGGGCAGGGCTACGTTGGGCAGCATCTCTGGTGTGTCGAAGCCGTGCGCGCTGGTGAAGGATTGTACGGTTTGGATGCAGCGCCGGTGGCGGTGCATGTCGCGGAAGCCGCCGATGTCCATGCAAATATCAAAGCGCAGCGCGGCCCCGGCGGCGAAGGCGCGCAGCATCTCATCGTGGCGTCCGCGATGGCGCGTGCCGAGTTCAAGTAATTCTGCGCGTCGAGCGCTGTTCAGCGCGGCTACGTGATGGAGCACCTGCCGGTACGGATGGTGCGATGCGCCGTAGAGCAACGTGGTGAGGATGTCGATTTCCAGCGCCTCTGCCTGGCTGCCGGTGTTCTCGACGAGATCGACGAGCGGGGCCGGTTCAATGGCCACGCTTGCGAGCAATTCGCTGGCAGCCTGCGCCATGGCAATCTGTGTTTGTTGGGCGTACTCGACGGGTGCAGCGTATTTGACCAGCGTGGGCGCGGTCTTCACCTCGCGCAACAGCAACGCGGCAGCCTCTTCGCCGAGCGCGGGGTCGAGTGCGGCAATCTTGGCGTGCAGTGCTTCCAGCGCAGTGTGCTGCACATTCCACGCAGGGCTGGCTGCTGCCTCGCGCAGGCGCGTGCCCAGAGTGCGCACCTCGGCGTGGGAGTGCGTGAGCAGACGCGAGACCTGGGTTTCCAGCGTGCGTGCGTTGACGATCTGGCCGAGAGAGGTGTTGGTGGCCAGCGGCAGTAGATAGCGGGCCACGTCAAAGGCGCGTGCGCGCAGCGTGCGCTGGTAGGCCTCGGGCTGCATCTCCGCAGGGCAGGCGATGCGCTGCGTCAACGCATCGAGAACCTGCTGGGAGAATTTTTCATACGCAGCGAAGAGCGTTTCGATGGTTTGTGTGTAGAGGCGTTGCGCGTCCGCGTTGCCTCCGAATTCTGGCGTGAACCAGCCGCTCTTACGGAAGTTTTGATAGCGCGTGGAGCGCTCCTGCCCATCCCAACGCTGTTCATCCACCAGCGTGATGGCGGCCAGCAGCGAGAGTCGTTCGACGGCGAAGGCAATGTGGGCCAGGTCAGCGATGGAGCGGTGGCCGTATTGGAAGTAGAAGGTGTTCAGGAACTGTTCGGCGCGTTGGCTGTTCAGCTCGCGCAGGGACTCGCGCATGGACAGCGAGGAGCGCGAGTACTTGGCCATGGCGTAGGCCAGCACCTCGGGATCGGCTCCGTGAACGGCGTAAACATCGGTGGCGCTGGTGGCTTGCGTGGAGGCGGTGGGGCTGGGTGCGGCGTTCTGTGCGGTGGGCATCGCTGGCTCGCTGGCGGTTGGGATGGATTCAGGGTACCGCATCGGCGCAAAGAGCGAAGTGGAAAATATGGCGGTGGGGAATTAGAGAATCCAGCCGCCGCCGGTGACCTCATCTCCGCTGTAGAAGACGGCGGCCTGGCCGGGGGTGATGGCGCGCTGCGGCTCGTCAAACGTGGCCACAACTTCGCTGGGATTTTCTGTGGGCGTCAGCGTGGCCCAGGCCGGTTCATGGCGATGGCGAATCTTGATCTGCACGCGTATGGGGGCATCCAGCTGCGCGATGGCAATCCAATTGACTCGACCCGCGCGTAGCGTGGTGGCGGCCAAATCCTGATTGCTGCCGACGACGACCTTGCGCTCTGCGCCGTTGATCTGGATGACGTAGAGCGGTGAGCCTGCGGCGACGCCGAGGCCCTTACGCTGGCCGACGGTGAAGTTGTGGATGCCGTCATGCTTGCCCAGCACGGTGCCGTCGGTGGTGACCAGTTCGCCGCTGGTGTCGGGCAGGCTCTCCTTTTGCTCGGCGAGGTAGGCATCCAAAAAGAGTTTGTAATCGCCGCCGGGGATGAAGCAGATCTCCTGCGAATCAGGCTTTTGCGCCAGCGCGAGGTGATGCTCTTCCGCGAGCGAGCGCACCTGGGGCTTGGTGTGATTGCCCAGGGGAAAGAGCGTGCGGCTGAGTTGCTCCTGCGTCAGGCCGAAGAGGAAGTAGGTCTGGTCCTTGCTGGCATCGGCGGGGCGCTTCAAAATCCAGCGACCGCGTGCGGGGTCATATTCATTGCGCGCGTAGTGGCCGGTGGCGATGCGCTCGGCACCAATCTGGCGCGCGGTGATGAGCAACTGGTCAAACTTGAGGTGATTGTTGCAGAGCGTGCAGGGTACGGGTGTGCGACCGCTGAGATACTCGCTGACAAAGGGACGGATGACATCCTGCTCAAAGCGCTCTTGCTGGTTGACGACGTAGTAGGGAATGCCAAGTTGCTCGGCCACGCGGCGCGCGTCATAAACATCGTCGAGGGAGCAGCAGCGGCCTTCGGTGGTTTCGGGCATGCCGGGCTGGCCGGCCAGACGGCGCTGGTTCCACAGTTGCAGCGTGAGGCCGACGAGGTTGTAACCCTCTGCGCGCAGCAGTGCGGCGACGGTGGAAGAGTCCACTCCGCCGGACATGGCGACCGCGATGGTTTCCTGCGTGGGCATGGGTTCCTTTACGAAGC
>JAJZMO010000111.1 GCA_021798235.1 Acidobacteriota bacterium
CGCAATTCGGCTATGCCGTAGGCGTTGGCCTCCAGATCATTCAGCAAAAATACATGCTCAATGTTCAGATGGCTGGCGAGCTGACGGCGATCGAGCAGCCACGGCAGATTGGTCAGTTGAATCCGGCCATCGCGCACGGGGCCTGGGGCGCCAAAACAGGCAGCAAAGACTGGATTCGAATTCGTGTCTGTGGACGCATCCAAAAACTCTTTTGCAATTTGCTCCAAACCAGGATAGTTGCGCGCTGGAAATACCTGGTCCCGAACCTGTTGCAGTTTCCCTTGTGAAAATTGATACAGCGCCAAGTGTACCTTGGTGCCACCCACGTCTCCGGCCAAAATCATCGCTTCACCTCAAGCATTCCGATCCCGTTCTTGTCGGGAGCGGGTAACTGCGTCGCTGCATCTCTGTCCAGTAGAAACAGAAGACTGCCAGCATCCGGGCAGATGAGCTGCGACGGCGTTCTTTCTGGATCATACGGCCCCAGCAGCACATCCCGCAGCACCGCGGCCTTATTTTTTCCAGCGATTTGAAAAACCACATTGCGCGCATGGTTCAGCACGGGCGCGGTCAGCGTGACGCGCCAAGTCTCTTTTTGCGGGACGAAGTTCGCTGTGACCAACGCCATCCATTCCTGCAGCGCCTCGGTACCTGGGAAGAGCGAGGCCGTGTGGCCGTCGTCTCCCATGCCCAGCGCGATCAGGTCAAAGCAGGGAACCTCGGCACCCTCCAGCCGGAATTGATTACGCAGCGTGGACTCATAGCGGGCTGCGGCCTCGTGCGGGTCCAGTTCGCCTTCCATGCGAAATATCTGCGCCTCGGGCAGCGGCACTTTGGAGAACAGCGCCTCGCGCGTCATGTGAAAGTTGGAGTCGGCGTGATCCGGCGGCACACATCGTTCATCCACCCAGAAGAGAAACAGTCGGCTCCAGTCGACGCGGGTGCGGAATGGAAGATTTGCGTCGGCCAGCATCTCAAAGGTGCGACGCGGCGTGCTGCCGCCAGAGATGGCGATGCGCGCCAGTTTGCGTGCGGCGATGGATTGCGCGATGCAATCCGTGAACAGTTCTGCCGTGCGCAGGCTGAGCGCCTCGGCATCGGTTGCAACTTGATAAACGATCTTTTTTGTCTTCGGCATAAGCATGAGCATTGCTGCGTCGCCGCCCATGGAACCGGCAGCGGCGCAGGCGGTTAGGAGTTGCGCCAGAAGTGTCCCTCCCGCGAGAGGAACACATCCGAAGACGCCGGGCCCCAGCTTCCAGCGGCGTAGTTCGGAAAGTCTCGAGGCGGATGCGCGGCCCAGGCTTGCAGAATGGGCGTCATCAACGACCAGGTGGCCTCAACTCCGTCGCGGTGCGCGAACAACGTGGCGTCGCCCAGCATCGCATCCAACAGCAATCGTTCATATCCATTGGCCGAGGAGACACCGAAGGCATCCTTATAGTTGAAGTTCATATTCACCGGACAACTGGACATGGACGGCCCTGGCATCTTGGCGGCAAAACGCAGCGCGATGCCTTCATCCGGCTGGATGCGCATGGAAATCAGGTTCGGCTCGATGACGCCGCAAGGCGCATTTTTGTCATTGGTGAACAGGTGCATCGGCGGCTGTTTGAACTGGATGGTGATTTCCGTGGAACGCTTGCCCAGCCGCTTGCCCGCACGCAAATAAAACGGAACACCGGCCCAACGCCAGTTTTCGATGCGCAAACGCAGCGCTGCGTAAGTCTCCGTAACCGAATGCGGATTGACACGATCCTCTTCACGGTAGCCCTTGACGGCAACGCCACCCATCACGCCGGGGCCATACTGGCCGCGCACGGTGTCCTCCAAGGGAATCGGTTCAATCGCGCGCCAGACTTTCAGCTTTTCGGTGCGAATGCTTTTGGCCTCAAAGGAAGAGGGCGGCTCCATCGCCACGAAGGAGAGCAACTCCATCACATGGTTCTGCATCACGTCGCGCAGCGCGCCGGCACCCTCATAAAACGGGCCGCGCCCCTCGATGCCAATATCTTCTGCCGCGGTGATCTGTACGTGGTCAATGTAGTTGCGGTTCCAGACTGGCTCAAAGATGCCGTTGGCAAAACGGAAGACCAAGATATTTTGTACGGTCTCCTTGCCCAGATAATGATCAATGCGGAAGATTTGCTCTTCTTCAAAGACCTGGTTGACGTCATCGTTCAACGCGCGGGCTGATTGCAGGTCGTGCCCAAAGGGTTTTTCGACTATGACGCGCACCCAGTTCTTTTCCGGCTTGGCCATGCCGTGCTCACCAAGCTGGTGGATGATCTCCGCAAAATAATCCGGCGCAGTGGCCAGATAGTAGAGCCTGCCGCCGTTCGTGCCATATTGTTGGTCCACGCTGTCCAGCATTTTTTTCAGGGCAATGTAGCCATCGTGGTCATCAAAGTTCATGGCGTGGTAGCTGATCTTGCGCACGAAGGCTTCCAGCTTGGGATCGCCAGCGTCGACGCCGCCGCCCTTCAGAATGCCGTCGCGCATGTCGGCAGCAAAGCTATCGCCGAGCGGACGCCGGGCCACGCCGACAACGGCAAACTTTTCCGGCAGCAATCCGCTCTGCTCCAAATGGAAGAGCGCGGGCAGCAGCTTGCGCTTGGTCAGGTCGCCGGAGGCGCCAAAGATGACCACCACGCACGGATCGGGAATGCGCTCCGCGCGCTGGGAGGCACGCAACTGCTCCGGGGAGATGAGAACTTCAGTCGTCGCCATAGGGTTCCTCCAATTGGGCGTTGCAGGCTACTCCGCTTTTTTGACCGCGTGGCCGCCAAAGGCATTGCGCATCACAGACAACATGCGGTCGGTGTAGTTGTTCTGCTCGCGTGAACGGATGCGGCGAATCAATGACTCCGTAATCACCGGCGCGGAGACGTTGAGGTCAATCGCTTCGAAGACTGTCCAGCGGCCTTCGCCCGAATCGCTGACGTAAGCCTCCAGCCCGTCGAGGTCAGGATTCTTTTCCAGCGCTTCTGCGGTCAGGTCAAGCAGCCACGAGCGCACCACACTGCCATAGCGCCAAATCTGCGCGATCTGGCCCATGTCCAGGTGCAGCGGTTCCTTCTGCTTCATGATGGAAAAGCCTTCGGCATAGGACTGCATCATTCCGTATTCGATGCCGTTATGAACCATTTTGACGAAGTGTCCGGCTCCGGCAGGGCCTACGCGGCCCCAGCCTTTGTCCTTGGCGGGTGCAAGCGTTTCGAAGATGGGACGCAGCCGCTCGACCGGAGCTTCGTCACCGCCGATCATCATGCTGTAGCCTTCCTTCAATCCCCAAACGCCGCCCGAAGTTCCGACATCAATAAAGTTGAATCCCTTGGCCGTCAGGGCTGCATGACGGCGCTGCGAATCTTTGTAATTTGAGTTGCCGCCGTCGATAAACGTGTCGCCCTTTTGCATTAGCGGCTCCAGCTTGGCGATGGTCTCATCGACCGGATCGCCGGAGGGAACCATAATCCAGATGGCGCGCGGCGCGGAGAGGTTCTTCACCAGATCAGCCAGCGATGTGACGCCGACGGAGCCAGCAGCGGTCAGCTTGGCCACCGTCTCCGCGTTGAAGTCGAAGCCAACGACCTTGTGCCCACCCTGGCGCAAGCGCTCCGCCATGTTGAAGCCCATTTTGCCGAGACCAATCAAACCCAGTTCCATAGCCGTGTTCCTCTCTGTAAAGAATTCCGTTTCCCTTATGCAGCCAAAACTCCCAGCCGTTGCAGGTCACTACGCAACTGCGTGGGAGAAAGCATCTGAACAGCCTGAATGCCGAGCATGCGCGCGGCCTCCACATTTTCGTTGCGATCGTCGATAAAGAGCGCCTCGCCCGGCGCGCATTGCAAAATATCCAGCGCGCGCTGGTAGATGGCCGGCTCCGGCTTGCGCAACCCTGCGTAGCAGGAGCTGAAGAAGCTGGAGAAGATTTTCTTCAAGCCAAAGGCTGCGATGCGGTAATCATTAAGCACCCGCGCCTCATTGTTCAGCAAAGCCAGCGTGTGGCCTCCTGCTGCGGCCAGTTCCTGCGCCAAGCGTAAATTTTCCGCGTGCAGCACAATGGACTGCGCCTGCATGGCCGCCACAAACTGCTGAGGAGTGAAGCTGCGCGGCACGTAAAAAACTGTGCGCTGCAAATACTCCTCGACGCTGATGGTGTCGCGCTCCCACAGATCGTTGGCCTGCGGGTGGCGCGGTTCAAACTCCGCCGCATCCAGCGAGAACTGTTGCAGAACGGCGGTGCGCTCACGGCGATCCCAGCCGTTGGTCAGCAGCACACCACCGCAATCCCACAGCAGCACCCGGATGGAAGCCAACGCCATTAAGAGGCCGCCGACTTGCCAGAGGATTGGCCAAGATACTTCGCCTCGATGGCCTTCACCTTATTCAAGCGGCGGACGAAGCGCGCCTCTTGGCTTTGGAAGCGAGCCGCCAAAAACGCGCTGACAATGTCCTGCGCCAAAGCCGGCCCGATGACGCGAGAGCCAACGACCAGCACGTTCATGTCGTCGTGCTCCACGCCCTGATGCGCGGAATATGTGTCGTGACACAGCCCGGCGCGGATACCGGGAATTTTGTTGGCCGCGACAGAAACGCCCACACCTGAGCCGCAGATCAACACGCCGCGTTCGGCCTTGCCGGAAAGCATAGCCTGTCCCACAGCCGCGGCGAAGTCTGGGTAGTCGGAAGGCTCGGCGTCATAAGCGCCCATATCGAGCACCTCGTGATCCAGGTGCTCAATGTGGCGACGCATCTCTTCCTTCAACGCGAAGCCTGCGTGGTCGGAGCCAATAGCGATTTTCAACCGGCTCATTTCTTTCCTCCTGCCGTCAGCTTTCCAGCCTGAGCGGCCAGTGTTTGTGCCTGCGCCACCACATTCGACAGGCTGATGCCGAGCTTCTCCAACACGATGGGGCCGGGGGCCGATGCGCCAAAGCGCTCCAAGCCAATCACCGCACCATGGCGGCCTGCGTACTTCCACCAGCACTGCGGGCTGCCCGCCTCAACGGCCAGCACTGGAACGCGCTCTGGGAAGATGCGGGCCTTGTACTCCTCGGCCTGCTCGTCAAAGATGCGCATGCTGGGCATGGAAACCACGCGCGCGTGGATGCCTTGCTTCTGCAATTCCGCAGCGGCGGAAAGAATCAAGGCGACCTCGCTGCCCGCGGCCAGCAAAACTACATCAGGCGTGGCGCTGCCCTGTTCCAGCACATAGGCTCCGTGGCGAACGCCGTTGAGAATGTCTGTGCGCTCTGGGTCGAGCACCGGCAGATCCTGACGTGAGAGCGCCATGAATGCCGGACGACGGCGCTCGATGGCAACTTGCCATGCGGCTGCCGTCTCGTTGGCGTCGGCTGGACGAAAGTCCGTCAGACCGGGCATGGCGCGCAGGCTGGCCAACTGTTCGACTGGCTGGTGCGTGGGGCCATCTTCGCCGAGGCCGATCGAGTCATGCGTAAAGACGAAGAGCGAAGGCGTCTGCATGATCGCTGCCAAGCGCATGGCCGGGCGGCAATAGTCGCTGAAGACGAAAAACGTAGAGCCATAGGGCAACACGCCGCCGTGTGCAGCCATGCCGTTGACGGCAGCGCACATGCCAAACTCGCGCACGCCGAAAAAGATGTTGCGGCCCGTTGCATCCAGGTGGAAGTTTGGGCTGTCCTTGATGACGGTCTTGGTGGAGCTGGACAGGTCGGCGGCGCCGCCGATCAGCTCTGGCAGCTTGGCAGCAATGGCGTTCATCACGGTATTGCCAGCCGTGCGCGTGGCCACGGCTTTGGAGCCAGCGGCAAACTTGGGCACGCTCGCCTCCCAGCCCGCGGGCAGCTTGCCGGCAAAAACACGCTCATATTCCGCAGCGAGATCAGGAAACTGCTGCTTGTACTTTGTGAAGAGATCCTTCCAAGCCGCTTCCAACTGCGCACCGCGCGTGCGCACGGTATCCCAGTTCTTGCGCGCCTCATCCGGCACATAGAAGCTCTTGTCGGCGGGCCAGCCAAGATTTTCCTTGGTCTTCTTCACATCCTCTGCGCCGAGCGCCTCGCCGTGCACCTTCGAAGTGCCCGCCTTGGGGCTGCCGTAGCCAATGATGGTGCGCACGGCGATCAGCGAAGGCTTGTCTGTGACCGCCTGCGCTGTAGCGATGGCTTGCTCAATGGCCGCCAGATCGTTGCCGTCGGCCACATGCTGCACGTGCCAGTGGTAGGCATCAAAACGCTTGGCCACATCCTCCGTGAAGGAGAGATTCGTCGGCCCGTCGAGCGAGATCAGATTGTCGTCGTAGAGCACGATCAGCTTGCCCAAGTTCAGCGTGCCCGCCAGCGAGCAGGCCTCGTGCGAGACGCCTTCCATCAGATCGCCATCGCCACAGAGCACATAGGTGTAGTGGTCGGCGACGTCGAATCCCGGACGGTTGTAGCGCGCGGCCACATGCTTTTCCGCCATGGCCATGCCGACGGCCATCGCCAAGCCCTGGCCCAGCGGACCGGTCGTCACTTCCACGCCGTCAGTGTCGCCGCGCTCAGGATGGCCGGGCGTGTTCGAATGCCACTGCCGAAAACTTTTCAGGTCATCGAGCGAAACCTTGTAGCCCGACAGATGGAGCACGGAATACAGCAGCGCCGAGGCGTGGCCGTTGGAGAGCACGAAGCGGTCGCGGTTGCTCCATGCCGAGTTGGCCGGGTTGTGGCGCATCATTTTGTGGAAGAGCAGATAGGCGATCGGTGCATCGCCGAGGGGTGCGCCGGGATGACCGCAAGTGGCCTTTTCGACGGCATCAACGGCCAAAAACCGCAGTGCATTGATGGAGAGGGTATCCAGTTCGCTCATAAAGCTCCGTTTGAGAGTCTCTTCCTGTTCCCGATGCGGAACACCTGCCAACATTCTATAGATTCGCAGATTTCACTGGCTGCTGAAAAGCCGCCAGCGTGGAAATCGGCGCATTATTCCTTCGCCGCATCCACGGCGATCGAAAAGTTTTCTCCCTCCCAACGTTCCTCCGTGGGCCAGTACAAGGTGAATTGCAGCGGCGCGCACTGCGTTTGCGGCACGGCAATATCCGCAAAGCATCCGGGGAAGCCCGCGTGGGTAGCCTCCAGAGAATTGGTGGTCTGCCAATTGTCCGCAGTCCAAACCACACGAAAGCGCGCGAAGGCCAGAATGCGCAGGGTCTTGCCTGCTGCAATGCTCCGCAATCTGCGATCGAGCTTGAAGATCTCCACATTATGTTTGGGATGACGGCGCAGGTAGCGCTCTTCCACCAGTGGAATGCAATCGAAGATGCGACCGTCCATGGCCGAGCGCAACAGCTTGAGATACTCGGCATGAGCCCAGGCCAGCGGCATGGCTGCACCGGTGGGTTTACCCCAGTGCATTCCCTGGCTGGGCAAATCGGCCTCGTCCCAAATCTGCTCGGGCAACATGCCGCCTTGCGAACTAAAGCGTTCGTAGGCGCAAATCAGCGGATGCACATCCTTGCCTGCGGCCAGTTCGTAGTGGGCGCGCTCGCCGAGCAGCAACGGCCAGGCACGACCCTGCCCCCAACCCATATACGGGCCGCCATCGTGGCGCTGGCCGTAGCCATCGTGGTTGTACCGCCGCCAGCAAGGGCCAAAGGGCGTCTCGCTGCGCAGCACGGCGTCCACCACTTTGAGCGAATCCACGATGAGCGGGTCGTGCGGCGAGCGGATGCCATAGCGCACCAGCTCTAAAAATCCATGGTCGATCACCTCGCGGGCTTCGTACTCATATTGCTCGCCGGGGCCGCGATTGTTGATGAGAATTTTGTCTTTGCCACAATCCTCGGGCCGTGCGTAGGGGTCACCACACTGCGGAGGACGAATGCGCATATAGTGGCGCTTCACCTCCGGATGCAGCACGCCATCATTGGTCACGGTCCAGTCTTCCAGGTGAGACTCAATCCAGTCAGCAAAGACGGCCAGCAGCCCGGCCATCTCGGACGCGCCGCGCGCCTGCGCCATCTCGCTGGCACAGATCAGCCCGGTAATCACAGCGGCCAGCGTTGATGGAGAGTAGCCGGCATTTTCCTCCCAGCGCTCCTGCTGCGTGACGGGCGCATGACGCAACAAAAAACCCGCCGCCCGCTCGACAAACGGAAAGACGTCGAAATCGCCGAGGCCGCCAGCCTTCCACAGCCTCCAAGCCAGCACGATGGGCGAAGCGACCTCGTCCAGTTGCATGCCCGTCCAATAGGGCGTGCCGTTCACCCAGAAGTTCTGCGCAAAGCTGCCATCAGGCCGCTGTGTTGTCGCCAGATAAACCAGCGCGCGCAGGGCCGTCTCCGTGCGTCCGCAGGCCATCAGCGCCGTGGCGCTCTGCACCATGTCGCGCGTCCAAACCAGGTGGTAGCCGCCCAGGTCGTCGTCGCCCTTCGACTGGCCCCAGGGAATCGACATCGAGGCAATGAAGGCTCCGGGATAGGTCTTGTCCTCATGCGCCAGCAAAACGTTGCGGCTGATGCGCATCAAAAATCCGCCATCGCCGGTGGCCGCAGTTAGATCCTTGGGAAACCTTGCGCGCCGCCATTGCTCCACAAAGCGCTCCAAGTGCGCTTCAAACGGCGTGGCCAGCGCCTGCATCATGCTGGAGATGGCCGCGTGGTGGCCACGGCCAAAACCCACGGCCAGCGTGAACTGGCGTTGGTGCGAAACATCCACCTCGCCCAGCAAAGCAATGTTGCCGTTGAGCGCTTGACCATATTCCCAATCCATGCGCAGGTTGTCGTTCAGGTCTTTCCAGCCATCGCTGGCGCCCACATAGCCGCAGGAGACACGAGTGAAGCCACAATCCGTACCCATGGCCAGCGAGGTTGGCTCCTTCCAGGCCAGCAACACGCGACGACCGTTCACCTCCACCGCGCGCGCGGAGTTGCCCTCACCGCCGCCCTCCATGTGCGGAGCCAGCAGCGCGTAGACCTTCAGCCGACTCAGAAAGCGCTCCTCGCCCTCCAGACGCACCTGCACCAGCATCACCGGATAATGTGGATCAGAGATGACCTGCTGCACCAAGGCATATTGACCATCGCGGCTGCGGCTGGTGATGCGCACGGCCAGCGCGTCCAGATCGATGTACTCAAAGGTGCTCTCCAGATCGCGCTTCACTTCATGGAAGAACGTCTCGCCATCGGTGATCAGAAAGCCCAGGTCGCGCACCTGCGGGCGATCGATGGTGGGGTAATAAATCTCATTGAGAATGCCGTGCGACAGCGTGTACCAGACGCGGCTGGAGGCCGCATAGGCCGTGCCCACGGCATCTTTTCTGCTGGAGGTCCAACGCGGCTCCATGCCGGGCGCGCCGGGCGCGGGGCCGTCGCCATCAAGCCAAAGATACTCCGGGGCTGGTACCGTCATGTCCACCTCATCGGCTGGCCGGCGCAGGCCTGCACAGAAATTTCTGCGGCAAGTTTGCCGAAAGTTTGTCTGCGGGAATCGCGCCACAGACTCCAGTTATGGCAGTGTAGCGCCCGGCTGCTGTTGCGTGCACGCAAACTCCATTGGACGCAGCCCCGTCCCTTTGAGTTAGACGCGCCACGGTGCATTTGGGTTGGAAGAGCACGGTGCATTGGGAACAGGAAAACCCGGCGCGAAGCGTTTATAGTGGAAGGGCTGGCCGCTGCGCAGACAAGCAGCGCCCAAAACCGGGCCGCTCCCCGACGTGCGGCCGCTTTGCCCAGATTGGGAAACAGACACAGCAACCGACACAGGAGGATTCCCTTGGCACACGAACTGGCACCGCTTCCCTATGACTACACCGCACTGGAGCCGCACATCGACGAGGCCACCATGCGCCTGCACCACGACAAGCACCACCAGGCCTACGTAAACAATCTGAACGCCGCACTGGAAAAGCATCCGGAGCTGGCCAGCCTGTCTGCCGAAGACCTGCTGCGCAAGCTCAGCACCATTCCCGCTGACATTCAGGGCGCAGTGCGCAACAACGGCGGCGGCCATGTGAACCACACCATGTTCTGGAATCTGATGAAGCCGAATGGCGGTGGCGCACCCACGGGCAAAATTGGCGCGCAGATCACCAAAGACTTCGGCAGCTTTGACGATTGCAAAAAGCAGTTCAACGAAGCGGCCACCAAGCAATTCGGCTCGGGCTGGGGCTGGCTGGTTTACGAAGGCGGCAAGCTGAAGATCGTCACCACGCCCAACCAGGACAACCCGCTCTCGCAGGGCCTGTACCCAATTCTGGGCAATGACGTTTGGGAGCACGCCTACTACCTGAAGTATCAGAACCGCCGCGCTGATTACCTGGCCGCGTGGTGGAACACGGTGAACTGGGACGAAGTGAACAAGCGCTTCGAACACGCCGCCAAGTAA
>JAJZMO010000120.1 GCA_021798235.1 Acidobacteriota bacterium
GGCACGCGCTCCAGCCAGGTCACCTCGCGCAAAAAAGAGGTCGAGCGGCTGCAAACCAGCGATCTCGCACGCTCCAACATTCAACGCCCCTACATCCGCTTTGACCTGCTGCGTCCCTCTGGCAAACATACGCTGGAGTTTGAAGGCGTGCGCAAAGCCTACGGGGAGCACGTGGTACTGAACGGCTTTACCGCTTCCGTGATGCGCGGAGAAAAAATCTGCCTGATTGGCCGCAACGGACAGGGAAAGACCTCACTGGTCAAGGCGTTGCTGGCCAACGCGCCCAATCTGGATGCGGTTTACAAAGAGGAATCCAAAACCGCGCTCGACGCAGGCACCGTCAAGTGGGGCCATGAGGCGCAGATCGGCTACTTCGCGCAGGATCATACGGCAGCCATCACCAAAGGCATGACCGCCGCCGATTGGCTGCGCCAGTTCGACGAAAAGGCGACCAATGAAGACATCCGCGGCGTGCTGGGGCAAATGCTCTTCAGCGGCGAGGAGGGTCTGAAGCCTACGCAGGCGCTTTCCGGCGGCGAGTCGGCGCGGTTGCTCTTCTGTCGCCTGATGATGCAGAAGCCGAACATCCTCATCCTGGACGAGCCGACAAACCACTTGGACCTGGAAGCCATTAACGCGCTCAACCAAGCGCTGCAAAAGTATGAAGGCACGGTGCTGCTAGTTACGCACGATCAGGATTTGATCGACGAGGTAGCCACGCGCATCTGGCACTTTGACGGCGGAAGCATTGAGGACTTCAAAGGCCCCTACTCTGAGTATGAACTGGCCCAGTCCATGGCGGCGAAGTAAGACGGTATTTCAGAAACTTGAAACCAGCAACAAAAAGGGATGGGGAAGCCCCATCCCTTTTTTGTTGCTGGACGCTGATAAATTTCTTCTGAATATCGGCGGGGATCCAGTCCGGATCGTTCCCCATGCAGATGGGTGCAGCGATTTTCTATGCTGTAGGGTGGGCTAGTTGTATAGATAAGAATGGATGCGCAGGTTCCGTGGCGCAGGTCACAGGCAAACGGACCGCATCGTATACACTAAGTATGGTCAGGCATTCACGGGGGCTGACAGGTCGTTTCTGCATCCTATTCTGCACCGCTTCTGCATGGCTCCCCGGAACCGTCCCATGAACCGCAATTCAATTGACAGTCCAGTACATAGGAGTGCATTCGCATGAAGCTTACCCCCGGCAAACTCGCTGGCATGAAGGCAGTGTCCGACGCGCGTGGCGTCATCGCCGCCGCAGCGATGGATCAACGTGGTTCCCTGCAGAAGTCCCTGGCAAAGGAAAAGGGCGTGGCCGATGTGCCCACGAGCGCGCTCGAAGAGTTTAAGACGCTGGTCACCGATGTGCTGACGCGCCACGCTTCGGCCATTCTGCTGGACCCGGAATATGGTTTGCCGGCCAGCAAGAAGCGCAACGGCAAGGGTCTGCTGCTGGCCTATGAGAAGACCGGCTATGACGCCAACACGCCGGGCCGCCTGCCCGATCTGCTCGATGTCTGGAGCGTGCGCCGTCTCAAGGAAGCCGGTGCCGATTGCCTGAAGGTTCTGCTCTATTACACGCCATTTGAGAAGTCCTCGATCAACGACCACAAGCACGCCTTCATTGAACGCATTGGCGATGAGTGCCGCGCGGTGGACATTCCTTTCTTTCTGGAGTTCGTTGGCTACAGCGTGGACGGCACAGATGAGAAGAGCATCGCCTACGCCAAGAAGAAGCCAGAGATCGTTTCCGGCTCCATGGCCGAGTTTGGCAAGGAAAAGTACGGCGTGGACGTGTTGAAGGTTGAAGTGCCGGTGCAGATGGAGTACGTGGCCGGAACCAAGGCTTGCAAGGGCGAATCCGCCTACACACGCGCCGAAGCGCTGCAACACTTCCGCAACGCGGCCTCGGCCACACACAAGCCCTTCATTTATCTTTCGGCGGGCGTCAGCAACGCTGTGTTTACGGAGACGCTGGAGCTGGCCGGCGAGAGCGGCACGCAGTTCAGCGGCGTGCTGTGCGGACGCGCCACTTGGAAGGACGGCATCGCCGTTTATGCCAAGCAGGGTGCGGCGGCCTTTGAGGCATGGCTGAACGATCAGGGTGTCAAGAACATCTCGAACGTGAATGCTTCTCTGAAGGCGGCTACGCCGTGGTTCACGCGCTTGGGCGTCAACAACGCGGAAGCTCTGGCCTAAGCCCGGCATCTGCAGCAGTATCCCCGGCGTTGCGCGCAGTGCGCAGCGCCGGTTTTTCTTTGGGAGCGGAAGCGGCTGGTTCGTTGCGGATGCCTTGACTTCTGGGCGCACCAGCCGCCATGCTGAGAGACAGACGGGGGCGCGCCAGCGCTGCCGGGCAGGAGCAGGAAGATGGCGAAGGCACATTCACAGACGGGTGCAGAGAGCGGCGTCGAGGTGCGGGTTAGCCCGCGTGCGCGGCTGGTGCTGACCTCGGTGGTGGAGTCGTATATCGCCACGGGGGAGCCGGTGGCTTCGCAGACGATTGCGCGCCAGCAAAACCGGGAAGGCATGAGCGCAGCCACGGTGCGCAATGTGATGGCCGAACTGAGTGAGGCTGGCTATTTGGAGCAGCCGCATACTTCCTCTGGCCGCGTGCCCACGGCAAGCGCCTTTCGTTTTTACGCAGAACAGATTGTGCGCCGCACGCAAAACCCCGGGCAGCAGACGGTGCGCGCATTGCTTGCGTTGCCCGCGCAGGAACAGATTGATGAATCCCTCAGCGGCGTCCTGAGCGCGGAGCAGTTTCTATCGCGTACATCGCACGTGCTGGCGGCGCTTTCGGGCGGGGTGGGGGTGGCGCTGACACAATCGGCTGCGGAGTACGATCTGCTGGAGCATGTACACTTCACGCGGCTGGGCCGCGCGCGTGTGTTGGCGGTGGTGGTGACGGCCTCTGGGCAGGTGCGGGACCGGGTCCTTGTGCTGGATCAGGATTTTGTCGCAGACGATCTGGAAGCAGCCGCGCGGTATTTGAATGCAAATTTCCGCGACTGGAGTTTAGGGCAGATTCGCGCGGAAGTGGGTCGGCGCATTGAGCAGGAGTGCGGCGAGTACCAGCGCTGGTTGCGTTCGCTGGAACATCTCTGTAGCAAAGGCGCGCTGAATCCGGCAACGCAAGAAGAATCCAGCTTCGTTTTTGTGGATGGCGCATCGAATTTGATTGCGGGCGAGGCGGACCGGGAGCGGCTGCGCCAGATTCTGGCCGCGCTGGAGGAAAAGCAGCGCGTAATCGAACTACTGCGCGCCTACATGGGAGAACGGCAGGATTCGCTGCGCGTGGTGGTGGGCTTGCAAGAGGCAATGCCGGAGATGCAAAACTTGACGCTGGTCGCCGCGCCGACGCGCATCGGAACGGATCGTGCGGGCATGGTGGCCGTGATTGGGCCAACGCGCATGCAGTATGAAAACGCCATTGGCGGTGTGGCCTATGTGGCCGCATTATTGGAGCGGATGCAGAACTCCCAATAATTGCGGCTCATTTTTACGTTGCAGAACCGGCTGAGTACAATAAAAACAGGGGCAGCGCTTGCGGCAGGCCGCAGCGGCTGCTTTTTCCATTCTTACGTTGAAAGCAGCTATGAATCGTTCTTCATCCAAGTCGCAAGAGCACGTACATAAAGCTACATCCGCACATTCGGCTGAGCACGCTGGAGTCGTCGTGGATGCCGAACCAGCGGAAGTTCACGCCGAGGCCGACAGTTTGGCAGCGGAAGCAGCGGCGATTGCCGCTTCCGAAGCAGAGAATGTTGCCGATCCCATGGGTGCGTCGCAGCCCGGAGAGCTGGAGCGCTTGCTGGCCGAGTTGGAGCAGGCCAAGGCCGAGCGGGCGCAATTGCTGGATCGACTGGCGCGCCTGCAGGCGGAGTTTGACAACGCGCGTAAGCGCGAGGCCCGCGAACGCGCCGAGTTCCGCGACTACGCGCTGGTGAACACGGTGGAGCAGTTTTTGCCGGTGCTCGACAATTTTCAGCTTGCGTTGCGCGCGCAAGGTTCGGCAGAGCAGCTGCGCACGGGCGTGGAGTTGATCGTGCGCCAGATGGAAGAGATTTTGCGCTCGCTGGGGGTGCAGGTTGTGCCCACGCAGGATGCGGTCTTTGATCCGCGCATCCATGAGGCGCTGGAGATGGTCGAGCGCGAGGATGTGCCGGATCATCAGGTGCTGGAGGAAGTGCGCCGAGGCTACACGCTGCGCGAGCGCCTGTTGCGTCCGGCACTGGTGCGCGTGGCCAGCAATGCGAGGCAGCATACAGCATGAGTTCTTCCGCACGCGCCAACAAGGCCGATTACTACGAGGTTCTGGGCGTCAGTCGTGGCGCTTCGGATCAGGAGCTGAAGAGCGCCTACCGTAAGCTGGCCATGCAGCACCATCCCGATCGCAATCCGGACAATCCAGAAGCCGAGGATCAATTCAAGCTGGCCAGCGAAGCGTATCAGGTGCTCTCGGACCCGGAGAAGCGCGCGATCTACGATCGCTATGGGCACGCGGGATTAAGCGGTGGGGGCGGTTTTGATCCCTCCGGATTTTCCGGGCCGGACATAGGAGACATCTTCGGCGATATTTTTGGCGAGATGTTCAACATGGGCGGCGGTCGCAGCGGATCGCGTGCGCAAAAGGGCCGCGACCTGCGCGCGGATATTTCACTCACCTTTGAAGAATCGGTATTTGG
This sequence comes from Acidobacteriota bacterium, assembly GCA_021798235.1. The sequence goes on from JAJZMO010000120.1 coordinate 4,686, forward strand.
CAAACAGACAGAGATCAAGATTCGCCGCATGGAGAGTTGTACCACGTGTCGCGGCAGCGGAGCCGCTGCGGGGCGGGGAGCCACGGCCTGCGCGCAATGCGGCGGGCGGGGACAAGTTCGCTATCAGCAGGGATTTTTTTCTGTGGCGCGTGCGTGTGGTGCCTGCAGCGGAACTGGCAGCGTGATTGCCGAACCCTGCAAGGATTGCCGCGGCGATGGTCGCCAACCCAAAGAGCACACCATTAGCGTCACCGTTCCGGCAGGCATTGAGGATGGAATGCGCATCCGCTATCAAGGCGAAGGCGATACGGGGCGCACCGGTGGCCCTGCGGGGGATCTCTACGTTGTTGTCTCCGTGCAGCCGCATCCATTTTTTGAGCGTGAGGGCAACGATCTGCACTATGTGATGCCCATCTCTTTTCCTCAGGCGGCGTTGGGCGCGGAGTTGTCCATTCCGACGCTGGAGGGTGAGGCCAAGCTGAAGATTCCCGAAGGCACGCAGAGCGGGCGACAGTTCCGGCTGCGCAACAAGGGCGTACCGGTGTTGAACGACCATGGGCGCGGCGATTTGATCGTGCATGTGGCCGTGCAGATTCCCACCAAGCTGAACAAGATGCAGAAGGAGTTGCTGCGTCAGTTGGGCGAGACGATTACGGTGGAAAATACGCCGTCCTCGCGCACGCTGTTCAGCCGCGTCAAGGACATCTTCAACTAGCGGGATTCTTGGATGCGATGTGCTGGGGTTCCATCCACGCTGCCAGCACGCTGGCCGTGGCGATGGCCGCCGTCTCCGCGCGCAGGATGCGCGGGCCGAGACTGACTGGCAGCCATTGGTTGCGCTGAAACCACTGCAGCTCGGTTTCCGTCCATCCACCGATGGGGCCAATGGCAATTTGGGTCGCGCAGGCATTGTGACCGGCTAACGCACTCCACAGCGTGCGCTCTTCCTCCACCTCAGACAGTAACAATGGCAACGTGTCGGGCGCAGGCGCGGAAATGGATTCCAAGCGCACAGGGTCTGCAATTTCCGGCACGTCCGTTCGCCGAGCCTGTTGCGTGGCTTCGCGGGCGATGCGACGCCAGCGTTCCACACGGGCGGTTGCGGCCTGGGCCAAGTGCTTCTCCGTGCGCTGTGCCAGCACGGGGAGGATGGTGGCCACGCCCAGCTCCGTTAATTTCTCTATGGCCCATTCATAGCGGTCGAATTTGAAGACGCTCAGCAGACAGGTGAGCGGTAGGGCTGCCTCGCTGGCGATGGTCTCCAGCAGGTGGAAGCGTACGCACTCGGTATCGGCGAATTCAACCACGCCGCGCCGGGCGATGCCGCCGGCAACAATGTCAAACTCCTGGCCCACGCGAACGCGCAAGACGCGCGCCAAGTGTGTGGCCTGCGTGCCGGTGAGTGCGGCGGAGTTTTCTGTCCAGGTGTCGGCAATCCAGCGGCGGCGGGTCATGCGAGGCTCTCTACTTGCAGCGTAGCAGACGGGAAAAAATGAATGGGCGTAAAAACGAATCGGGGGACGCTTATGCGTCCCCCGATTCGTTTGCCTGTTGGGCCAAGTTACTTCTTCTTGGCGGTTTTCTTGGCTGCCTTTTTCGTTGCCTTCTTGGCTGCCTTCTTGGGGGCTTTCTTTGCTGCTTTCTTCGTTGCCATAAGAACCATTCTCCCTTTTTCGATGTGACATCGATCTGCAATAAATATTGCAGTTATACGAATGTATAGAGTCAGCAAAAATCAAAGTCAAGAAAAAAATGCGCAATTGGGAAGTTTTTTTCCGTGGTGAAAATAGCGCGCACTGAATTTTTTTGTTGTGAGGGAATCAGAATCCAGTGAAGCGTGGAGGGTAATTTTGCTCGATACGCTCCAAAAATTGTTTTCTGATAAGGAAAAAATTTAAACGTGAAAAAAATGTCAGCACGCTTTTATGCAGGAATGATGCGGGGATGAGCAGGGTCCCTTGTTGTGTGTAGGCCGGGATTGTGTGTGTTTTGGAATTTGCTTGAGCGGAAGTGCGGATCGTCACTGCGCAAGAGGCGCGAATGATTTTGGATGTAGCGAGGCATGCGAAGTGCTGGGTGATTGGGAGTTCCCAGAATGATGCTGCGGGATATTTTCTTGATGGCTGGAGTGCTATACTCGCGCCACGGATCAGGGCCACTACTCGCATGCTCTTCAAAGCCCGCAGCGCCGCAGTGTATGGGATCGACGCCAACATCATTGATGTTGAGGTCGATTTTTCTGGCGTCAAATTGGCAGAGGATCGCTTCCACACCGTTGGGCTGCCGGACGCGGCGGTGCGCGAGAGCCGCGATCGTGTGCGTGCGGCGATCAAAAATTCCGGCTTTGACATTCCTCCCACACAGATCACCATTAACCTGGCGCCCGCGGATTTAAAAAAAGAAGGCTCCGGCTTTGACTTGCCCATTGCCATTGGAATTTTGGGAGCCTACGGCAGTTTGCAACTGCGCGACCTCAGCAATTTTTTGTTGATCGGGGAATTGGGTTTGGACGGCAGTCTGCGTCCGGTGCAGGGCATGCTGCCGGTGGCTGTGGCTGCGCGCGCGGCGGGCATCACCAATCTGCTGATCCCAGAGGCGAATGCGCGCGAGGCTGCGGTGGTGGAAGGCGTGCAGGTCTATGCGGTGAGGACGTTGCTGGAGGTGCGTGAGCTGTTGAATGCCGCAGCGAATGGAGGCATCCACGCGCAGCCGGTGCATGTGGTACCGCACGATCTGCTGGGAGAGATGCAGCACTTTCCGCTCGACTTCCGCGACGTGCGCGGCCAGCATACGGCCAAGCGCGCTCTGGAAGTGGCAGCAGCCGGTGGGCACAACATCTTGATGATCGGCCCTCCCGGCTCCGGAAAGACCATGCTGGCCAAGCGCCTGCCCGGAATTCTTGCGCCGCTCGCGCTGGAAGAGGCGCTGGAGACGACGAAGATTCACTCTGTTGCTGGTGTATTGGATGCGGACAAGGGACTCGTATTGCAGCGGCCCTTTCGTTCGCCCCACCACACGGTTTCGGATGCGGGCTTGATCGGCGGCGGTGTGATTCCGCGACCGGGTGAGGTTTCCCTGGCGCACAACGGTGTTTTGTTTTTGGATGAGCTGCCGGAGTTTCCCCGCAATGTTTTGGAGGTGATGCGGCAGCCGCTGGAAGACGGCCATGTAACGATTGCGCGCGCCAGCATGTCGCTTAGCTTTCCCGCGCGCTTTATGTTGGCTGCGGCGATGAATCCGTGCCCCTGCGGATACTTCAATGACAAGTCGCGCGAGTGTCTCTGTACGCCTCCGATGATTCAGCGCTATGTGTCGAAGGTCTCCGGGCCGCTGCTGGACCGCATTGATATTCACATTGAAGTGCCCGCCGTGCAGTACAAAGAGCTGCGCGGGGGCGCGGCTGCCGAAGGTTCCGTGGAGATACGCGCCCGCGTGTTGGCGGCGCGCGAACGGCAGGCCGATCGTTTTGCGAAGGCTTCCGAACGGATCTATAGCAACTCGCAAATGGGCACGCGCCAGATTCGTACGCACTGCGAACTCTCCACCGATGCCGAGCGCCTGCTGGAGCGCGCCATGCAACAGCAAGGCCTGAGTGCCCGCGCCCATGACCGCATCTTGAAGGTTGCGCGCACCATTGCGGATCTTGAAGGCGAAGCGCATCTCGCGGTCAAGCATATCGCTGAGGCCATTCAATACCGCACGCTGGACCGCACCTATTGGGCGTAGCTGGGGTCCAGGGCGTTGGGGTTGGCGCAAGGGCTGCAGTTCCCGTATACTTAAAAATGCTGTCAACGTTGTAGAAGCAAGCAGGACACCATGCCGAAATTGAAGACACATAGTGGCGCGGCCAAGCGGTTCAAGAAGACCGGAACCGGCAAGTTCAAGCGCGGCCAAGCCACCATGCGGCACTTGCTGACCGCCAAGACGACCAAGGTGAAGCGCCATTTGGGCAGCTCCGCTTTGGTCTCGGACGCGGATCACGCCAAGGTCGCCCGCATGATTCCCTACGCCTGATCGGACTTTTGAAAAAAAGCCGGGCCGCCAAGCGTTCGCGGCCCCCGGATGGCTTCCCGTGTGGAGCCTCCGCGCCAGTTCAGGATTGCAAGCCAGCGTGTGAAGAGGTACATCCGCAGCGCCCGCAGGGGTACTGCATCCTGCCTCCAGCCGCAGAAGACGAGCAACGCACAAAGGAGAAGCAACCATGCCTCGCGTAAAACGTGGCAATAAACGCAAAGAGTACCGCAAAAAGATTCTCAAACGCGCCAGTGGATATTTCCTGACGAAATCCAAGCTCTATCAGGCGGCAGAAGAGGCCGTAGAGCGCGGTTTGAAGTTTGCCTACACCGGACGCAAGCAGAAGAAGCGCCAGTTCCGCTCACTGTGGATCGTGCGCATCGGCGCGGCGGCCAAGCTGAACGGGCTGAGCTACTCGCAGATGATTCACGGCCTGAAGCTGGCTGGCGTGGAGCTGGATCGCAAGATTCTGGCCGACATTGCTTCCCAGGACGCTGCTGGATTCACCAGCCTGGCCAACCAAGCCAAGGCTGCCTTGCAAAAGGCCAAGGCCAGCAAGCCCGTCGCGGCGTAAGCAATCCGCACATCGAAACACACAAACGGCGCGGCTTTGGCCGCGCCGTTCCTTTTGTGGGGCGGTATCGTCCAGCGGCTCTGCGGTGATTTATCCTCAATACAAGATCATGTCGAACGAATCGATTCCGCAATTGACGGCCTACGATGCGGCAGCGTTGGATCACGCCTTTACAGCGGTGCTGCAAAGCGTCACCGTACAGGCCGCGCAGATCGTAACCGCAGAGGACCGAGAGCGTTTTCGCCTGGAGTGGCTGGGGCGTAAGCAGGGACGCCTGAAAACGCTGAGCGAAACTTGGCTGAAGACTGCGCCCGCGGATGCCAAGAAGGCCATCGGGCAACGATTCAATCAACTCAAAGAACAGATTGAGCAGGCGCTGGAGATGGGTTCTGGCACCGCGCCCGCTGCGTCGCCGTCCGACTCCATTGACATCACGCTGCCCGGCACGCGCCCCAGCACTGGCGCGGAGCATCCGCTGGTCAAGACGCTCCACGAAGTTGTTGGCATCTTCGAGCGCATGGGCTACTCGGTGGGCGTTGGCCCGGAGGTGGAGACCGATTACTACAACTTTGAGAGCCTGAATTTCCCGCCGAATCATCCGGCGCGCGACACGCAAGACACGCTCGTCGTTGCGGCTCAGAACAAGAAGCCGCTGCGGGAGCGCTTGTTGCTGCGCACGCACACCTCGCCCGTGCAGATTCGCACCATGGAGCAGCAACCGCCGCCGCTGCGCATCGTGATTCCCGGCAAGGTGCATCGCAATGATGCCGCCGACGCGACCCACTCGCCCATCTTTCATCAGGTGGAGGGACTGTGCGTGGATGCGAACATCACCTTCAGCGATTTGAAGGGCACGTTGGACCACGCGATGAAGGAACTCTTTGGCTCCAGCGTGAAGACGCGCTTTTTCCCCTCATTTTTTCCCTTCACCGAACCCAGCGCCGACGTGCAGATTAGCTGCATCTTCTGCGGGGGCAAAGGCTGCCGCAAGTGCAAGCACTCCGGCTGGATTGAGCTGTTGGGTTGCGGCATGGTGGATCCG
>JAJZMO010000226.1 GCA_021798235.1 Acidobacteriota bacterium
CGGTCGAAGCTTGGCTGGTGATTCAGGGTCGGCGCGTTGCGCCGGTGCTGGCCGCACGGACAATCGCGGCTTCGCCGCCTTTCCGGTCGAAGCTTGGCTGGTGATTCAGGGTCGGCGCGTTGCGCCGGTGCTGGCCGCACGGACAATCGCGGCTTCGCCGCCTTTCCGGTCGAAGCTTGGCTGGTGATTCAGGGTCGGCGCGTTGCGCCGGTGCTGGCCGCACGGACAATCGCGGCTTCGCCGCCTTTCCGGTCGAAGCTTGGCTGGTGATTCAGGGTCGGCGCGTTGCGCCGATTCGGTCCCACACTTTCTCCTCGAACAGCGCGAGGAGAAAGTATGGGGCACCCGATTTCGTTGCTGGATTAGTGTTTTGTAAGTGGTTGAAAAATCATATGGTTACGGGAGGATTAGTCTCATAAGCCATGTGGAATCAATGAGTTATGATTCTGGGTATTTGGAGCTGCAAAAAGGCTCAGAGAAAGACCGATGGGGCGGTCTTTTTCTGAGCCTCTATTTCTAGCGTAGCAATTTTGGGGTTAATTCCCGGCAGGAATGGCCGTCCCGGTGAAGGCGTGCTTCGCACGCAAGTAACTTCTCTCACCACAGAGGGACAGAAGAAGAGATCGGAAGTGCAGGTCCGTTGGCTACGCCTCAGAATGACAGGGCGGTGGCGGTAAGTCTTGTTCAATAGATGAGCTTGAGGGATAGCTGAATCTGGCGCGAAGTGCCGGCGGTTTTGCTGATGATACCGAAGCCGGAGCCCTTGATGGTGTTGGCCGGCAGGCCCATGTTGACGATGTTGAAGAGGTTGAAGAACTCGCCCCGCAACTGAATATCCGCGCGTTCGATGCCGCTGCGGCGGTGGCCGATGGGGGTGGTCTTGATGAGCGAGTAGTCGAAGTCGTAGTAGGCGGGACCGCGGAAGGTGTTGCGGCCAAGGGTTCCGAATCGACCGGAATTGGGGCCTGTGCCACCCGGGACGTGGATGGGAATGGAGAAGAAACTGGCGTTGTCCGCGCCGCGACCGAAGTAGTCCTCGCGCCGCCGGGTTGCGCTGTGAGCGGTGGAGAGATCGGGTGTGGCGATCTGATCGGGCCGGTCGGCGCCGACGGAGCCGAAGCCTGTCTGCTGGATGCCGGAATAGACGGTAAAGGGAGAGCCGCTGGTGATGGTGGAGATGCTGAGCAATTCCCATCCCTGGGTGAGGAGCCGACTGGCGTGGGAGAGGAATGGAGCATCCTGCAGGTGGAGATCCTGGGCGGCGCTCAGTGTGAAGGCGTTGGTGACGTCGAAGTCGGACGGCCCTCTTTCGGCGCGGGTATTGAAGGGGTTCTGTGGGCTGAAGACGACGACGGCGCCGGCAGAGCCCGTGCCTCCCTGGAGGCCGCTCACGTCGTCGATGGATTTGCTCCAGGTGTAATCGGCCTGGATTCCGGGCCCGCCGTGGCTGATCTGCCCGGAGAGCGAGGTCTGGAGCGCGTTGTAGGAGGAGTGGGAGGAAGCGGTGATGACGGATTCGAATCCGAAGCCGCCGGTCGGGTCGCCACTGGCGTTGAAGGTGGTGTAAGGGGCGAATCCCGGCCCCGCGCCGGGGTATGCATTGGGGTAGGAGACCCTGGGAAGGCGCGAGGCCGATGTTCCTACATAGGCGATGTCGGCGGTGAGCCCGCTGAAGCTTCGTTCGAGGCCAAGCGTCCAGGTATTGAGGAGGGCGTTGCCGAAGCGGGGATCGACCGCGCTGAGATTGAGCAGGGAGAGCTGATGACCCGGGGCGAGCGCAGCCAGATCGCGCTGATAGCGGTTGACGTCCATCACGGTATTGGCCGGAACTTGTTTGGGGTCGCCGTTGGCGAGTATCTCGACGCCCTGCGGCGTGTAGATGTGGGGCAGTTCGCCGGGGGTGATCTGGAAGCCGTAGGAAACTTCACCGCTTTTGGTTGCATTGACGCGGGGGTAGACGACAAAGGGAGTGGAGCCGGTGAGATAGTTGTCCTGCCAGAGGTTGGGCGGAATGACGGTGATGGCTCCGCCGAGATGCATACGGATACCGAAGGGCGCATTCCAGTCGAGCTGTACGCGCGGTCCCCAGCCGTTCCAGTCTGTGTGATAGGTGGGCTGGGGATTGATGAGATATTCCTGCGCCACGCCGGGGCGCGGATAGGGATTGAGGAAGCCGGAGGTGCGGTGCGCGCGTTCCTGGAGCGGGGTGTAGAGCTCGTAGCGGAGGCCGTAGTCGAGGGTCCAGGCCGGGCTGATCTTCCAGGTGTCCTGGAGGTAGGCGTTGATGTCATTCCGGTTGATGGCCGCCGGTCCGATGTGGGGACCGTTGGAGGCGAAGGACGGAGCCACGGCAACGGTGTAGGCGTAAGGGTAACCAAGGAGAAGACTGCTGAGAGTATCCGGCAGCGGATCACCGGGCTGGATGTTGTGCTGCCCGCTTGCCGAAGGGATGAAGACGGGGGAATAGACGGTTCCGCCGCCGAAGTCGTATTCGCCGTTGGGGCTGGTGCCGAAGTAAGTAGTGTCGCGATTGAGACGCGCCTCGGCGCCCCACTTCACGTTGTGCCGTTGGGAAGTCCAGGTGAAGTTGAGCTGGCCCTGAAAGAGATTTCCGAAGGCGGACATGACCGATCCGGCTGCGGAGTTGAAGGGCTCAAACAATCCATCCACAAACTTAAGGGCCGGCTGGGTGTGGTTGGTTGTGGGAAAGGAAGGCGTGGATCGCGTGATACTGAGCGATGACGACCAGAGGAAGCGCGGCGAGACGGTGCGGGTATAGGTGAATACGACGTTCCGCTGGTCGTCGAGAAATTGGACGCCAAAGGAGGGGTCGAGCAGAGTCTGGTCAGGATTGGTGGTGGGTCCGGCGACGTTGTCGTAGGTAAACTGCCCGAAAAACTGCCCTTTCGAGCCGAGTTTTTGATCGATGCGAATGGAGAACTGGTCGGAGTCAGTCAAGACATTGGAAGGCGCGGCATAGGTACGTGGGCCGTATGCTCCGGTGGGGTCGTTGGGGAGTGGGTAGCGCGCCAATATCGCCTTGATGGCGGGATTGACGGGGACCTGCAAGGTGTCAGTGGTTCCATCCGGATAGGTCACGGTGTCCTGGCCGGCGCGCTCCGCCGCGGTGGGAACCGCGAGGACCTGGGTGGTTCCGAGGAGCTGGCGGAAGCCCTGATACTGGCCGAAGTAGAAGGAGCGGCCGCGGCCATCGTACAAGTGCGGCAACACGACGGGCCCGCCGTTTGTAAATCCGAATTCGTTTCTTCGGAAGGGCGGGATGCGGCCCGGTTCAGCGATGGAGGGATGGTCGAAGTAGTTTCGCGCGTCGAGCGCGGAGTTGCGCACGAACTCGAAGATGGAGCCGTGGAATCCGCTTTTGCCGGAGCGGGTGATGATGTTGGTAAAGCCGGCGGCGCCGCGGCCGATGTCGGCGGGCATCCAGCCGGAGCTGGATTGGATTTCCTGGATGGCATCGACGTTGAAGTTGGTGAAGGTGCTGCCGCCCATTTCCGGGTCGGAGATGTCTGCGCCGTCCATTGCGAAGACGGCTTCGACGCCGCGCTGCCCGTTGATGGCGAACTGCTGGGTGAAGTTGGTGGCGCCGTTGACGTCTGTCATGGTGCCGGCCGCGAGAAGGAGCAGCGTGCTGAAATCGCGGCCATTCAAGGGCAGTTCGCTGACGGACTTGCTTGAGAGCTGTTCCCCGCCGGTGGCGGCCGGCGCAGTGGAATTGGCTGACTGGGCAGTGGCAGGAGATGCCGCACCCCGGGCGGCGGGCACGACGGCAAGCGCGTTCCGGCGAGAAACGATGAGCAGAACGGGAGCGACAGAGAGATCCACCCGAACCGGAGCTGTGGGGCGTCGTCCGTGAAGCTGGACCGTGAGCAGGTATGGCCCCGGAGCGATATCGGCAATGGCGAAGCGCCCGCCGGAACCGGTCAGGGCGGAAACAGGGTTCGCCCTGGGCGCAGGTGAGACAACGCTCACTTTCGCGCCGGCGATGGGTTGGCCGGCGGTGGTGCGCACGACGCCGGTCCATGTGACGCGGAGGGAAGCGGGTTGCTGCGCGCTGAGCGGCAGAGCCAACAATCCGAGAAAAGGCAATTGGATTGCGAAACCGCGAAGGATTCGAAGCATTGCTGCGGCGATGCTTCCCGATGGATTTCCCCATACGCGGCGCGCGTACTGTCTTGCCACTCTGCGGCCCCTGCTTTCGTCCCAGATCAAACAAACTCTTGCTTTGTTTTGCGGATGGAGGAATTGTAGCGGACGGAGGTGGGTCCTGGGAGCGGCGGGTTCGGAGCCGAGGCGAACGCGTCACGAGGGCGCCCCAGGTCTCGGGATCGAGGCCCGGGGCAACCGGCAGGAGAACTGGTCAGGGAATGTACTGAGAGGAATGTTCCACTCCCGGCAAATCCGATCCTGCCTGCGAGGGCCTTTAGTACAACGGATGAAATGCGGACAAGTGTGGAGTGCCAGTGAGGAGCAAGACATTCCACGGTCTATGATGTCCAAGCCTTCTCACCGGAAAAAATAGTCGATGCGGTATCCAGTCTTTTTCCCCGGAAGCCTATCCATTCGTCTCAACTCGCAGGCACGTGGCAAACTGCCCTGAGTCTTCCCCGGCTTCCGTCTCAACTGCATAGCACATACTATCGATTTTAGGAAGGGTACTTTTGAGATATCCAATGCTTCTTTTTGTTCATTGTCCGTACAACCTTTCGGCCGTAACATCTAGACCATAGCTCCGATCGAAATTCCAGACTGAATCGCATCAATGACCGCTGGGGCAAAACTGCCAGCGTGCCATGTCAGACTCCGTGTGTCCTCAGCCAGCGTTCCGCTCGGAGAAGACTCCTCGGAGGCACCTCCCCCCATGTATCGCATTTTCGTTTCTATTCTGCTCGTTCTCTCACTAAGCTCGCCTGCTCTGGCAGATGTTATCGTTAGCAGCCCGACCGCCGGAGAAACGCTGAGTTCAACCGTCAACTTTGTCGCAACCGCCAACACTACCACCTGCTCCAAGGGTGTCGCATCCATGGGTGTCTATGTGGATAACCAACTTGTATATGTCGTAAATGGAACCACTCTCGATACTTCCCTTCCTCTTTCTTCCGGCCAGCATAATGCAGTCGTGCAGGAATGGGACTATTGCGGAGGGGCAACGAAAACGTCTGTTCCGATTACGATTACAGACCAGCCGGGCGTGTGGGTGACTTCTCCTTCGAATAACAGCACAGTAAGCTGGCTGAGTAATTATGTTGCAACAGCTACAACAAGTTGCGCGCAAGGGGTAGCCGCGATGGGCATCTACGTGAACAATCAACTGATCTATGTTGTGAAAGGCGGAAATCTAAACACGCAACTAAATCTCAGCCCCGGCGTGCAGCATACAGTGGTGCAAGAGTGGGATAATTGCGGGGGCACTACGGCCTCTCCCGTCACTGTAACCGTGCAAGGCAACGGCAATACCTTCTACAACCTGCAGTCCAGTAAAGGCTGGAATAGTTGGGGACAGCTTGCTCCGCTCTACCAGGACTGCGCGAACCCGTGCACCGGGGTGACCTGGTCCATGAATCAGAACGTCTCTTCGCCATCCTTGTCAGGGCATGCTACGGGCTTCAATATCGGTGGCAAAACTCCGTATTCCGACGTTTTGTGGGAGAATCCACTGATCGGCCAGTTCTCGACTCAAGGTCTCCCCGACACCGATCATACGCTTCTGCCAACCTTGCACAACTTTACCTATAACGCCGACTTCTACCTTACAGATGCGAGCGTCACCCAGGCAGAGGAATTCGACATCAACTGGTTCATGAACGGAGTTGGCATGACCTGGGGCACCGAATGCCGCATCGCCGGCGGGAATGAATGGGATATATGGGATAACGCGAATGCGAAATGGGTCCCGACCGGTATTCCATGTAACCCAATCGACCACAGTTGGAATCATGTGACGATCAATGTTCAACGCGGTCCGAATAACATCTTGATTTACCAATCCATTACCCTTAACGGCATTACACACAACCTGAATAAGAGCTATGTCCCTTTCACCGTCCCAACCTCCTGGTATGGCATCACCGTTAACTACCAGATGGACGGGGATTACCAACAAGACGCCAACGCCACCTACCTGGATAACTTCAGCTTCATGTACTGGTAGATAAGACCGCCAAAAGGGCAATACAGCAAGCATGCAACGTTATATCATTCTTGTTCTAACACTCAGTGCAGCGCTTCTGTCTGGCTGCGGCAGCGGAACCCCTACTTTGACCCAAGCGCCCCCTTCCACGAGTCTCGGCTCCGGCGGGGGTTCCGGGACAAGTGGGGGCTCCGCAGCCACTTCGAACCCCAGTTCCGGCGGAACGGTGATAGCTAATATTCAGGCGCTGTCCAAGAACTGGCGCAGCTGGGGTCAGGCTCCCCCTGATTATAGTGACTGCTCCGCTCCGTGCTCAGAATCCTCATGGGAAGAAGTCTATGGAGTGGCTGATCCCTCCCTCAGTGGGAATGCCACAATGTTCTATCTCGAACCGAAGATTCCTTATGCAGATGTCCTGTTCTCGGCTGGACTGATAGGGCAGAATTCCCCACAACTGCCTGACACGACTCACACCCTGCTCCCCACCCTGCACAACTTCATTTACGACACGCACTTTTATGTAGCGAATTCTGATGTCACGCAGGCATTGGAATTTGATACCGTGATCCAGATGAATGGCGTCAGCATGAACTGGGGGAACGAATGCAATCGTCTGGAAGATGGAGACTGGAACATTTGGGATAACGCAAACGCAAAATGGGTTTCGACTGGCGATCCCTGCGAATTTGTACAGGGCTGGAACCACCTCACGCTCAAGATGCAAAGAGAGCCGGACAACACGTTAATCTATCAATCCATTACTCTCAACGGCACAACATATTTGTTGAATCGGTCTTTTCTGCCCGGCAACGCCCCGTACAGCTGGTGGGGATTGGCAGTCAATTTTCAAATGGACAGCAACTCTGCTGGTAGCCCTTACACGGCCTACCTGGACAACTTCTCCTTCACGTACTGGTGAGTCTATACTGAGCCGGACCATCATCTGTCGGCGAATGTTGGCCGAGTGAAATTCGCGGTTCAGTCAACGTCAGACATCGCGACCGTGCAGTTCAGATCTGCCGTCGCCAAGACGGAAAAGACTCCAGCTACAGCGCTTACGGCGAAGGTGCACGACAGCAAACTTCCGATACAAAATTTTTGTAAAAAAAAGGTTGCCTGTGCATTTTTTTTGTGTACCATTTCCCTAAAGTTCATTTCTGCCTGACGCTTGGGTCGTGGCTAGATTATGACCGTATATTGGCTTTGCCTGTCATCTACGGCAGGCCTGCTACTGGTCATGCTCTGTTGCCAGCGCCCTTCAGCAGCCGCCCGGCATGGCTAAGGGGCTCCCAGCTCTACTTAGCCACCAAGGCGTTAAATGAGAGGTTGTCGAGTTTCCTCAGGCGTAAGTAGCCACCACTCAGACTAGCCCGACATAACAATTCACTATCAGTGCTCCTGACCACGCGTGCGTGTTGCCAGTAGCTTATGTACGGCGATCCCGGTATTACCGGTTTAATTTAGTCTTAGTCGAAGGCAGTACTATGAAATTGTTCATTCTCGGCGTTATTGCTCTTCTCGCGTTAACAGCTCAGTCATTCGCTTCCGTTGTCATCAGCAGCCCCGGTAATGACACCACTTCCGACAATCCTGTCCACTTCGTTGCGTCCGCTTCTACGTCCTGCGCCGCAGGTGTTGCATCCATGGGCGTATATGTAAACAACGTGCTCAAATACGTAGTGAATGGCGCCAGCCTCAACACAGATATCGGCCTCGATCCAGGCGTGTATCACTCCGTGGTCCAAGAATGGGACTACTGCGGCGGCGTCAGTATGGCAGACACGACAGTTACAGTTGCCAGTCAAAGCGGCGTTTCAGTCACTCTGCCTTATAACAACAGCACTGTGAATAACCCCGTGAGCTTTGTCGCAAATGCTACAACAGGTTGCTCTGCAGGCGTTGCGTCCATGGGAATTTACGTCAATAGCCAGCGCGTCTACCTGACCAATGGACCAGCACTCAACACTCAGCTCAATCTTTCACCTGGATCCCAGAATGTAGTAATTCAGGAATGGGACAACTGTGGTGGTTCTTCATCCACCAGTGAAACTCTTAACGTTACAACCGGATCATCGCTTTGGAATTTGCAAGCCAGCGGCGGATGGAATCAATGGGGAGAGCTGCCTCCAGATTATGGGATCTGTTCATCAGACCCATGCGGGGGAGTCTGGTGGTCGATGTATCAGCACATCAGCGCAAACTCCTATAGCGGCAACATGACTCAGTACAACATCGGCGGGTCAACCCCCTATTCCGATGTTCTCTGGTCCAACCCGGTCCTGGGACAAAACTCCACCCAGGGGATCTACGACACCGGACAGACAATCCTGCCTAATTTACACAACTTTACATACGATACAAATGTTTACGTCACCAACTTCTCTATCACGCAGAACTTAGAATTTGATGTCAATCTGTACGAATACGGGGTCGGCATGGAATGGGGAACGGAGTGCGATCACCTAGCGGATGGAGTCTGGGATATCTGGAACAATGTAAACGCGCAGTGGGTACCCACCAGTGTACCCTGCCAACTGAACAACGGATGGAACCACGTCACAATCAAGGTTCAGAGGGAGTCCAATAACGACCTGCTCTATCAGACTATATCTGTGAATGGCTTCACCTATATTCTTAATCAAACAGTCGCACCCTTCTCAGTCCCATACAGTTGGTATGGAGTAACCGTAAACTACCAGATGGATGGAAATTACGATCAGGCGTCAAATACTACTTACGTCGACACTCTCAATCTAACCTACTGGTAAATGGAGCACCACGAAGCAAGCATTGCGAGGTAGAGTTTCCCACGATGACGCATGTATTATGCACCAGAACGATGAATTCAATCGTTCTGGTGCAGTAAGTAACCTCTGAAGAACAGCGAGTTATTGGCGCGCACGCGGGCCCTGGTTCGGTTCCTGCGCTTCTCGACTTCCTCTACACCTGCTTTGGTCTTCACACGGCGCGATGTCATGTTCTGCGCTCCAGGCGCGGCTTGATGAATCGCCTCGGTCTGACCCTGACCCCCACAGCGTCACCCCAGACCTTCCTCGCTTCGCCGTGCAGCAGATCCGGCAGCATGCGCACGTCAGAGACCGCCGCCGCCGTCGAGCAGACCGCTGGTGATTCATACAGCGCATCTTCCACCCCGGGATCCGACAACGCGAACCGCTGCTGCAGAAAGTAAACCCGCAACATGATCTCAAGCCCACAGGCTTGCGGCCATCTCGCCCTTCGAATAATGCGGTGCGACCAAAGCCAACAACCCGGCCGACGACATCACCGCATCCATCTCTTTAAGAAGCTGCTCCCGAGGGGTCTTCTTCGAATCGCGCTGAAACTCTGCCTGATGGGCCAACGTCATCTGCCGCATGCGCGATCTTCTCCTCCACTCCACATTACCCACCACAGCTCTGGATCGGGGAGTTCTTCAGGGGCCTTAAAGAACCTTCATATTGACGATTTATTTTCTATGTACATTCGTATCTCCACTTGCCTTGAGGCATTCAGGAAAGTGCGCAGTTATACATTTCCACACCTCCGCCTTCGCATCCTCCACTTGCGAGGGTGGAATAACCTGAATAAAACGAGTCAAATCTCTAAGTCGCAAATACGACTCGCGGTTGCTTTTAACGAATTCAATCGGATACTCTGGCTTACGGATATGCGCTGCCACGGGATCAGCATCTATAACAAAACCCACATCTGGGGATGGGACAGCGGCGAGCAGCATTTTTGAATAGAGGCGTATCAGAGAATTCTGAAGATTGAAATTCGTAATTTCGTCGTAAATGTAACGATCACATATAATTATGTCTACTTGGTCTCGCTTCGCTCTCCTCAATGTTGCACGGAGAGACAGGGTATCCAGAAGGTAGATCACTAAACGCACGCAGGTCATTAATGGTGAGCGAACGTTCTTGTCTCGCCTTTGGATCGGAGCATTCGGAGCGCCAATCCCTTTGTCCCCTTTGAATAACTTAAAAGCGGTTGCTTCACGACCCGACTTGAACACGGCGATGTCATCCCAGAAGCGCAACAATTTGACACGCAGTCCCCTGCTTTGCAAACGCTCGCGTAGGAAATCAATCTGAGTGCTTTTCCCCGCCCCAT
>JAJZMO010000303.1 GCA_021798235.1 Acidobacteriota bacterium
CAGAAAACCGAGGATTCCTCGACTGCGCTGCGCTCCGCTCGGAAGGACACTTCAATTTCAGGAAGCGTTATGCTCCTGATCGACTGGCTTCGGCTTGCGTAGATGGGCGAGTCCCCGCGCGCTAGGCTTGGGGATTCTTCTCTGCCGACCAGCGCAGATGTTCCTTGTACAAGCATTTGTCGGAGACGACGCCGAGGCCGTGCGCGGCGGCCTTGGCCTCCGCCTCAGGATGCGTGACGCCCTCTTGCAGCCACAGATACGGAACGCCGATGGCGATGGCCTCGTCCACAATGGCGGGAACAAACTCCGCAGCGCGGAAGACGTTGACCAGATCGACGGGAAAAGGAATCTCATGCAGCGAGGGGTAGCTGGTCTCGCCGAGCACGCTTTCCACCGCAGGATTGACAGGGACGATGCGGTAGCCGCGGCGCTGCATTTGCGCCGAGACGCCATAGCTGGCGCGTTCGGGCTTGTCAGAAAGGCCGACAACGGCAATAGTCTTGGCGTTGGCGAGAATCGTATCGATGGTGGCGTGCGAATCGTTTGCGGTCATATGAAAACGTTACTCCAAATCGTCCATGGCTGGGGCGGCGAGCGTGCCATCGCGGCGCATGCGCAGAAAGGCACGCGTAAAAATCTCCAGATCACCGTCAAGCACACGATCCACATCGCCGGTTTCCACGCGCGTGCGCAGATCCTTCACCATGCGATACGGCTGCAAGACGTAGGAGCGAATTTGCGAACCGAAGTTGATCTCCAGCTTGGAGTCTTCAATCTTTTTGGTGACCTGGCGCTTCTTTTCCAGTTCGTATTCATACAGGCGAGAGCGCAGCATCTTCATGGCCTTTTCTTTGTTCTTATGCTGAGAGCGCTCATTTTGACAGGCGACAACGATGCCGGTGGGCAAATGCGTGATGCGCACGGCGGAGTCGGTGGTGTTGACGTGCTGGCCGCCCTTGCCGCCGGAGCGGTAGGTGTCAATGCGCAGGGTGTCGGGCTTGATGTCGATTTCAATGGTGTCGTCAATCTCTGGCGAAACGTAGACGCTGGCAAAGGATGTATGCCTGCGCTTGGCCTGATCAAAGGGCGAGATGCGCACCAAGCGATGCACGCCGGTTTCGCCGCAGAGCAGGCCGTATGCGTATTCCCCGGCCACGGTGAAGGTGGCGGATTTGATGCCAGCCTCTTCGCCAGCTTGATAGTCGTTGACCTCAGCGGAGAAGCCTTGTTTTTCTGCCCAGCGCAGATACATGCGCAGCAGCATCTCGGCCCAATCCTGGGACTCGGTTCCGCCTGCGCCGGGATGCACGGTGACAATGGCGTGCAGCGGGTCTGTTTCCGCAGAGAGCATGGTGCGCGTTTCCAGCGCTTCGACAAAATTGCGCAGATCGTGAATCTCGCGCTCCAGCTCTGGCTCGACAGCTTCGCCTTCACGCGCCAAGTCAAAGTATGCGGCGATGTCGCCGGTACGGCGCTCCAGCTCCGCATCGTTGCCGAGCAGAGTTTCCAGGCGCTTGCGCTCGCGCATTAGCGGTTGCGACGCGGCAGGATTGGCCCAGAGTTTTGGGTCGGAGATTTTTTCTTCAATGCTGGTGAGTTCTTTGCGCAGGCGGAGCGGGTCAAAGATACTCCCGCAGGTCGCGTACTTTTTCCTGCACGGGAGTGTAGAGAAATTCCAGATCGTTCAGCATAGTTTGCAGCGGCTCTTTGCGGGGTGGATTGTGCCTGTGCGCGTCAAATCTGCGGGTGTTGAATGCAGCCATCGACGGCAAGCACTATGGCCATTATGGCACAGAGCCAGGCGAAGAGATCGCCGTGCACGGAGTAGAAGGTGAGGTCATTTTCAAAGCCGAAGTGCGCATAGAGAGAGCTTTGTGTGTGACGCGGCAGGCTTTGCACTACTCGTCCATACGGATCAATCGCCGCCGTGACGCCGCTGTTGGTGTCGCGCAGCAGCCAGCGGTGATTTTCTACGGCTCTCATGCGCGCCATATTCAGATGTTGCCAGGGAGCGCTGGTGTCGCCGTACCATCCATCGTCAGAGAGATTGACGAGCACGTCTGCGCCGAGCAAAACGAACTGGCGCACCTCCACGGCAAAGATCGACTCATAACAGATGAAGGCACCGTAGGCGTGACCTTGGGTGAAGAAGACTTTGCGCTCCACGCCGTGCTGCATGGTGCCGACTTGTTGCGTCAGGCTGCGTGCGAACCAGAGCCAGTCCTGGAATGGAATGTATTCGCCAAAGGGGACGAGGTGCATTTTGTCGTAGCGCCCGACGAAGGTGCCACCGGCGGCGACGAAGGAAGCGGAGTTGTAGATGTTGATTGCGCCGGGCTGATTGGGATTGTTGACCAGAGCCACGTCGCCGACAATCATCGGCGCGCGCGCATCCTGAGCCAAGGCCGCAATCCAATATTGAAAGCGGGGATTGCCTGCTTGAAACGGTGCCGGGGATTCCGGCCAAAGAATGACATCGGCCAAGGCCTGATTGCTCGCGCGTGGCGTGCAATCGGGCCGATGCACGGATGCCGCGGCGAGGGGCAGGCCAGCGTAGAAGGGATTGCAGCGGTTTTCCGTGAGTGCGGCAAAGTGTTGCATGTTTAAGTCGTAGGCATCCCCCGACCAATTGTCGCCGCCGTCCACGTTTAAGTTGGGCTGTAGGAGCATGGCCGAGGCTGTGGCCGGTTCTGGCGCAGGATGCCACAGCGTTGCCTGCCGCGCCGCTGCGGCCAAGGCCAACCAGACCAGCAGGCAGGCCACGCGCTTGGGCCAGCCGCGAAAGAGTATCGCCCCGGCTAGGACGCAGTTGACCGCGACAATGAGGAAGGAGATGCCATAAACGCCGGTCACCGTGGCCACGCGCGTCAGCGCAAGATTGTCAATCTGCGAGACGCCGAGCTGATTCCACGGAAAGCTGGTGATGCGCGCGCAGGCCAACTCCATAGCCACCCAAAGAAAGGGCGTGAAAAAGAGCGTCCACGCGAATTTGCCGGTGGCGCGATGCGTCAGCGTGACCAAGAGCGCGAAGAGCGCGAAGTACAGGCCGAGATACAGACAAAACAAAACGAGAATGCCTGCGGCCACTGGCTTGGGCAGATTTCCATACAGATACATGGTGGGATAGACCCAGTAACAGGTGCCCGCGTACCAGAGCACTCCGCAGAAGTAGCCGAGAGAAAGATTGCGCGCGATCCAGCGCCAGCCACGCTCGGAACGGCTAAAGAGCAGCAGGGCCACCAGCAGCGGAACCAGCGCCAGCCAGGCGATCTGCTGGCGCCAAAGTGGCGCAGGCCCCGCAATGGGAAACGGAAGCACAAGCAGAAAAGCGCTGATGGCCGCCAGCAAACTGGCAACGAGAATCCGGGCACGCTCCATGGCAGGATGCAGTCTATCATCTACTGCCTGCTAGTTTTCCGAGGAGATATTTCTGCGCGGGCGCGTGTGTATTTACCCTTGGTTCACAAACGGAACCTACAATTTTTCGAATAGAGTCTATCGATATTATTTATGAACGTTTTTGGCAGGATGGGAGTAAACTCTCAGCTATGTTTGCCCTGAAATTTCTCGAACATTTTCTTGTCTGGATGTTCCTGGTAGGTCTGGTTGGCTCTTCCATCGTTGTGGTGGTCAGCTTTATTGAAGATCTAACAGAACTATTCGGCGACTAAAGCCGCATCCAAAAGATTCCTGAAACCAGATGCGGCACCACGATGCGCCGTTTTCCGGTTCAACCCTAGGTTTTGAACAAGCGCCGGGCCGCCAAGATGCGATGCCAGGCAACAGGAAAGTCACTTTACTTCCATGGCCGATCGTACCGTCACCCTCCCGCAGTCCAATAATCGAGTTCGACTTGTCGTTGCATCCACCGTGATGCTGACATTTATTTCTTTCTGGAAGGCCGCAGCCGTCGTCTTGAATGACCTGGCCTCCTCTGCCTTTTACGCAGGCGGCATTGCCGAGCAGGACTTTGGCAAGAGCGCGCCGTGGATCATTCTTGGCGTCATGCTGTTCTCCTTCGCCGTGCGTGCGGTGTACGTGGAGAGCTGCTCCATGTTTACGCGCGGCGGCGTCTACAGAATTGTGAAGGAGGGCCTGGGCGGCACCTTCGCCAAGGTTAGCGTTTCCGCGCTGATGTTTGACTACGTGCTGACCGGGCCGGTCTCCGGCGTCTCCGCGGGGCAATATATTGTTGGCCTGTTGAATGAGTTGCTGGCGCTGGCGGCGCGGCACCATAATTTTCCAGTCTCCGTGATTGGGACGGCGGCTGCGCCGCTCCAGTTGCCGATCGATGGCACCTCCGCAGTCGTCGCCATTATTGTCACCATTTATTTCTGGTGGCAAAACATTAAGGGCATTGAAGAGTCCAGCCAGAAGGCGCTGGATGTTATGAAGATCACCACGCTGATGGTGGTGATTGTGATGGTGTGGGGCATATTCTCCGTGCTGCACTTTGGCGCAAAGATGCCGCCGCTGCCGATACCGTCGAACTTAAAGTTTGATCCAGGGGCCTTCGGCTTCTTGAAGCACACGTCGCTGGTGACCAAGTTTGGTCTCTTCGGCGTGTTGATGGCCTTTGGCCACTCCGTGCTGGCCATGAGCGGCGAAGAGTCGCTGGCGCAGGTCAACCGGGAAATTGAGCATCCCAAGCTGAAGAACCTGAAGCGCGCAGCCATTGTGATCGCGCTCTACAGCTTCATCTTTACTGGCGGCGCTTCCCTGCTGGCCGTCATGCTGATTCCCGACAATGTGCGCGTCTCCGTGTATGGCAACAACTTGATCGCGGGACTGGCCATGTATATGTTTGGCCCGTTGTTTTTGCGGATTGCGCTGCGCATCTTTGTTGTGATCGTAGGATTTTTGATTCTGGCCGGCGCGGTGAACACATCCATTATCGGCTCGACAGGCGTGCTGATGCGTGTGGCCGAGGATGGCGTGCTGCATGACTGGTTCCGCAAGCCGCAGAAGCGGTTTGGAACGCCCTCGCGCATCGTGAATCTAGTTACAATTCTGCAACTGTTCACGATCATCGTCAGCCGCGGCAACATCATCATCATCGGCGAAGCGTATGCCTTTGGCGTGATCTGGAGCTTCACCTTTAATAGCCTGGCCATGCTGGTGCTGCGCTGGAAGTACCATGGCGAACGCGGCTGGAAGGTGCCGTTGAACTTGAAGATCGCCGGAGTGGAGTCACCCATTGGACTCTTCTGCATTTTCTTGGTGCTGCTGTCGACCGCCTTGGTCAACTTATTCACTAAGGAAGTAGCGACGGTCAGCGGCATTGTGTTTGCGCTGGTCTTCTATATCGTCTTCAGCTTGTCTGAAAAAGACAATGTGCGTCGGCACGCCATCACCGAGCGGAAGATGAAGGAGCACTTCCAACTAGAGCATGAGGACGACGTCAGCCGCGAAGCACTACAAATTCGCCCGGGCTGCGTAGTTGTGACCATGCGCGACCCGGATGTGCCGACGGCGCTACGCTGGACGCTGAGCCGCGTAACGGATAACAGTCAGGACATCGTTGTGCTGGCCGCGCGTCTGACGGGTGCGGGCGGGCCGGAGTACATTAGCCCCGAAAATCAGATCTTCAGCGAACACGAAGAGCTGGTGTTTACCAAAGCGGTTTCCGTTGCAGAAGGCTATGGCAAACATATTTCCCTGCTGGTGGTTCCGGCGGGCGACGTGTTCGCCGCGCTGGTACAGACGGCGCTTTCGCTGGAAGCTTCGGCTGTAGTCGCCGGCCAATCCAACAAGCTGACTGCGCAGGAACAGGCCTTCCACATGGGTCAGGCATGGGAGGCGCAGAAGGAACCCAAACGGCAGTTCGCCTTCTACGTGGTGCAGCCGAATGGCGAGGCTTTGGTGTTCCACATTGGCCCGCACGCGCCGTCCTTGCAGGCCGATGATGTGCAGATAGTGCATCAGCTCTGGCTGGATATGCGCAGGAATCCTGACATGTCGAATCTGCATCACTGCGACATCGTCAGTTACGCACTAACACGACTGGCAACGGCCTACGAGCACGACAAGCAAGGCACGCTGGACGGGCTGCGACTTTCCATCCGCCATGGAGATGAACCCGATCCACAGGGATCCATTAGTGACAGCAGCTCTACAATGCTTGCACTGGAAGAGTCTAAGAAAAAGAACACAACCTTGTAAGTGAGCTCCGATAAGCAAACTTATCGAATATAGGTTTGCTTATCCGGAATCATTTATAGTATGGTGAGCTAGCGGAGTAATTTTCTATTACAAAGTTCAGTAAGGCCGTTCGCCGCAAACTACTACATGTCGGGAGGGATTGTGCAAGTAAACCAGATTATTCAACAAATTGATGCAGAGATTCAGCGCCTTCAGCAGGCGCGAGCGCTGTTGTCCGGAACAGGAACCACGACCAAAGGCCGTGTAGGCCGTCCGCCCAGTGATCCGACCAAGGCTCCCAAAGTTGGGCGCAAGAAGCGTCGCCTGAGTGCAGAAGGCCGCAAGCGCATCGCAGACGCGATGAAGAAGCGCTGGGCTGAGCGTCGCAAGCAACAATCCTCCAAGTAAAAAAACTCCAAAAGAACACCAGCCGTTTGTTCCCAGATTCTGTCTGCGAACAAACGGCTTTTTATGTCTAAAACAACCATTCCAGATATTTTTATCGTGGGTCAACGCAGAACAATCGCTTCGCTCAAATTATCCTTGGCTAAAAAAAACCGACAAGAGCGGAAGTCTGTAAAAAGGCGTTCAATCGCGCGTACTTGATAGGTATGTAACAGAGCATGGCCGGCATACTCCTGCACCTCTACATTTTCTGAATCCAAAAGGTGATAGCGGTAGTAGCTGGTTCCCCGGCGATGCGGTTGTGTGTGAAAAAATGCAAGCATTTCCCCATCGGAAACCAGGCAATCCTGCAATCTGCGCAGCACAGGAGCCACAAAATTTTCCGGGAGATAATTCAGCGTGTCCCACAAAAGCACGATGTCAAAGACTCTGGTTCCAAATTGCATGTGCTTTTCAATAAAGTCATGGATTCGCACCTGGCTGGGCGCTTGATCCAGCCCGGGACTGCTCCACTCTGGGCGACTGGCTTCCTCAACCAGATCTGACATAAAAACACTGTGGCCCAGGTCGGTCAGGTAATTGATGCTCCGGTGTGAGGTGGGACCAATGTCCAGGATGGATAAGCTTTCTTGCTTGCGCAGCCGCGCACTGATCATGCTCCAACCACTGGAGTGACGCACAACTTTTGCCGGGGCTAGAGGAGACAGTCCCCCATTTTTTACCGATGGGGCTTCCACCTCTGGTCGCTGAAAAATACGGCTTAGCACAGACGTCCCACCTTTACAGGCTAAAGATGCACAAATCCCAGCTTTCGATCATTGCAAACATTATGCTCCTTGATTGGCGACAACGGAAGCCGGGAACCTAGACAAATACCCCCCTTTGTTGCAGTTCCGAGGATGTAAGCCGGAAGTTTCCAGCAAAAACTTGCCATTTTTGGGCAAACTTCGCTAAAAAGCAGTGTGCGAACCTTTTTTTACCGACTGGCAATCTGGGGATTTCTATCCGTGGCGCTGGTTAGCCGGGCGCAGAGCCCACAGTCAGATCCCCGTTCCCTGCTCGCGATGGCGCAAAGCCAGCCTAGGTGGTTGCTACGCAGCGTAGTGCAAACGGAACTCGATCAAGGCTACGGACGACGGCCGTATCTGCAATATCATTTTCAGAAAAAAACTGCGCATCTCGATAAGTTTCAGACCATCGATGAGACCCAAGATGGCGATGTAGCTTGCTTGCTGAACCCCGATGGTACGGCCTTAACAGGCGTGGATTGGCAAATGGAAAAAATGCGCCTGCTCCATTTGCAAGAAGAGCCTGTGCTGCAAAAACATCGGCAACATCGGGAGTTGGAAGACGTGCGGCACTTTGAAAGATTTTTGCGCGCATTGCCTGATGCTTTCGATTACAGCTATGCGGGCACAGTGCAGACCCCAGGGGGGGCCGCGCTGCGCCTGACGTTTGTGCCGCATCCTGGCTATCAACCCCACGATTATGAACTGCGTATGTTGCGTAGTATGCGCGGCGAAATTTGGATCGACGTCCGGCAACAGCGCATTGCGTATTTTTCTGGACAACTCTTCCATGCCGTGGATTATGGCTGGGGCATTTTAGGAGTCATCGACGCTGGCGGCACGCTCGTCATTCAGCAAGCGGAAGTGGTGCCGGGCGTATGGACGCTAACAGAACTCAAAATCAACATTGCCGGACGGGCCTTGCTCCTCGATCGAGTGCAAGAGCAGGTGCAGGAGCGTGCATTCGACTACAAGCGGGCTGCGCCAGTGCGGAGTTACACGCAGGCCGTCCATGCTCTGCTGCAAACCCATTGCGGAACCTTGCCAGATGCAACCGTGCAAGCTACCGCTCCTTGACGCTAGCTTCTCTGCGCTTCGCCTGAACCCATAACGATTCCAATTCTGCCGTGGAATAGGATTCGAGCGTCCGGTCCGGTGCGGCGCTTTGTTCCATTTGGCGAAAGCGGTTGCGAAATTTGCGATTGCTGGCACGCAAAGCTAGTTCGGGCGAATGCTTGAGCTTTCTGGCCAAGTTGGCCACGCTGAAGAATAAATCGCCGAGTTCCTCTTCAATGTGCGCGGCGTGGTCTTCGGCCATGGCAGCGCGCAGCTCGGCCAATTCCTCATCCACCTTGAGCAGAACCGGCTCGGCGCTAGGCCAGTCGAAGCCAATGCTGGCAGCTTTTTTGGCCAGCTTTTCGGCCTCC
This sequence comes from Acidobacteriota bacterium, assembly GCA_021798235.1. The sequence continues at coordinate 8,762 of JAJZMO010000303.1, forward strand.
AACAGCGCGGGCAAGGATTGCGGAACGGCATCCAACATGGAAGCCGCAGGCTGCGCCGATGTCGAGGCCAGCTTTTCTGCCCGCTTGATTGCCTCCCAATTGGCCAGCGCACCTTCAGGAGTTTTTGCGGCGTCCACATCGCCGAAAACGTGTGGATGGCGGCGGATCAACTTGGCATTCAAATTTTCCAGCACGGCTTGGAGCGTAAAGTGGCCAGCCTCGGCGGCCATCTCCGCGTAGAAAAGCACTTGTAGCAGCAGATCGCCGAGTTCGTCGAGCAGGTCGGGCCAGTTCTCCCGATCGATGGCGTCGAGCACTTCATAGGCCTCTTCGATCGTGTGCTTGCGGATGGAGGTGAAGTTTTGCGCACGATCCCATGGACATCCGCCGGGCGCGCGCAGGCGGGCCATGATCTCCACCGAGCGCAAAAACTCCTGCGCCAAGTCTGTGGTTCTTTCAGGCTGAGCGTTCATGGTTCCATCTTAATGGTTGCGGCGTAGGGTTCCCGGCTTGAGCTGGAGCGGAAAAACTTCACGTGCAGGCCGGGCTTCGTATACTGCAAAGGACGCGATGCCCACTCCCATCCATGCCGCAATGCTCTTCGCCGTGCTGGCCGGGTTGATGCTGGGCAGCTTTCTGAATGTGTGCATCCTGCGTTTGCCGGCGGGCGAGTCGGTGTCGCATCCGCGCTCGCATTGCCCAGCCTGCCAGAGAACCATTCGCGCACGGGACAATGTTCCCGTGTTGAGCTGGCTGTGGCTACGTGGGCGCTGTCGCGATTGCAAGACGGCCATCTCCATGCAATACCCGCTGGTGGAAGCGGCCACGGCGCTGCTGTTTGCCGCCTGCGTTTGGCATACAGGGTTACAGTGGACAACGCTGCTGGATGCGGCGCTGGCTTACCTGGCTCTGGGCTTGGCCGTGATGGATGCGCGCACGCTGTTGCTGCCAGATGAATTTACTTTGGGTGGGCTGGCGTTGGCCATCTTGCTGCATGGATCGCAGCCCGGAGAGACGCACCGGCTTGGGCAAATGGCCCATGCAGCCGAAGCCGCGGCGTGGGCGGCACTTTTGCTATTGTGCGTTCGCTGGCTGTATCAATGGCTGCGCAAACGGGAAGGCCTGGGCCTGGGCGATGTAAAACTGCTGGCGATGATTGCAGCGTTTCTAGGATTGCCACTGGCATGGCTGACATTGTTTCTGGCAATTGTTGGCGGAGCTGCCTGGGCGCTGGTTCCGTTAGCGCGCGGCCAAAGCGGCGCAGAACATAAGATGCCGCTGGGCAGTTATCTGGCGGGTGCGGCGATCGTCACCATCTTTGCCGGTGAGCCGATTCTGCACTGGTACCTGGGATGGTTCCACTAGGGAGACTCTGAACAATTGCTGATCGCTCCCTCAGCGGCTAAAGCCGCAATGCAATGCCTGGACTTGCGGACGGGCTGAAGCCCGTCCCCTTCAAAACGCGGACTT
>JAJZMO010000040.1 GCA_021798235.1 Acidobacteriota bacterium
GGACCAACGCGACTATTACATTTACCGAAATGCTCTATGACAGCACGCCGGGAGCTGAAATCTATTGGACGGTTCCCGGCTGTGCGGGGAGTGTCAGCGGAAGTAGCCCCATAGGCTCTGGTGGAAGTTTCACCCTCGTGTATCAGAGTGGTTCTGACTGCAATCCAAGCGGGACTATGTATGCAACAGCCCCTGGGCATTCGCAGAGCCCAACAGTCGCCATCAATTTTTAGAAATTGGTGGATTGGAAATTGATTGCGCTGGTCGAGGATTGGCGCCAGAAGCAGATCTAGCAGCAGCGAGAACGTCCTCAGCAGGGTTCGTGCAGACCAAGCACAGCGAACGATATGCGCGAATCAGTCGAATTTCATTCGACTGATTCGCTAACCAATTGGCTTATAGGCAGCAGCCAAGCAAGTAAATAAACCGGTTCGCCATGGAGGATATAGATGGTTGAGAATTTGCGGAAAGCAGTCGTCGTGATAGCGTTGGTGCTGGGCTTTGGCGCTTCCATAGCTTGCGCGCAGACAACTCTGGCCGGCAGCGTATACGGGGCGTTTCAGCCGTCGTCGAGTGGGAATCAAACTACACAACACCCTTCCAACTCAGCAGGCGCGCTGCTGGAATTGCGGCATATCTGGAATCCGCTGCTGGGCCTTGAAATTTCATACTCTTACCACCGCGCTGACGAGGATTATACGAAACTGCTCCTCGTTCCTGGGCCGACAGATACGGTGGCCGCTTCGATTCCGACGAACGCGCACGAGATCGCGGCAGACTGGGTAGGTTCCTTCCGGCTGGCAAATTTGAGGCCGTTTGTGCTGGTCGGGGGAGGGTGGCTGCTTGATGTACCTGCGGCGGGGAATGTGACTGCGACCACGACGCTTTGCTCTACAGTCGGGGCTGCCGCATGCACGACGTCCACCGGCAGCATACCCACGCGAACGCAGACGGAGGACGTATTCCAGTATGGTGCGGGGGTGGACTGGATGGTGTTGCCGCACATTGGGTTGCGGTTCCAATATCGCGGAAATGTGTACAAGGCTGCGAGTCTGTCGGAGGAGTTTACTTCTACGGACAAGTTCACGCAGGATGCTGAGCCCGTTGCCGGAGTATTTTTTCAGTTCTGAATAACTCGCCGATTGCGGCAATTTATCCCCAGGGGGGTGTCGAGAGAGTGCCCTTGTCTTGTCTGGGCCGTTACGATAGTGCCAGTAGCCTTAGAAAGGTTTGGAGCGGGCGACCGAGATGCCGCGGACATCGTGCGGCCAGCTGCCGGAGACGGCGCAGTAGAAGTGGTAGAGGTCGCCGTGGGCGGCGATGATGGAGGGCTTGTGGGAGTAGGTGGAGTCGACGGTACCGGGAGGGCCGGGGGCGATGAGGATGGAGTTGGTCTTGCGCGGATGGAAGAGGTCGTCACCGAGGGCGAGCAGGTCGCGGGCCTTGCCGTCTGAGCTGAGGCCGTAATAGAAGAAGGCCCACTGCTTGCCATCGTGGAGGACGCAGGGATCGCTGGCGAAGCGGTCGTCCCAGGAGCCTTTGGGGCCGTTGCGGATGAGGGGGTTATCGGGCCAGCGGTGCCATTTTTTGAGGTCCCGGGACCAGGCGACGCCGATTTGCTCGTGCCATCCGCCGCCTTCGCTGCGGGGCAGGTTCTTCGTTTTGGCGTTGTAGAAGATGTAATAGAGGCCGTTGTGCTCGAGGATGCAGGCTTTGTAGAGGCCGCCCTGCTCCCAGGGCAGGGCATCGGGGTCGTCGGGGCGGAGGCAGGGAGGGTCGAGTTCCCAGTGATGCAGGTCGTCGCTCCAGCAGAGGCCGATGACGGCAGGGCCGGCTTCATAGCCGGGACGTGGATAGGCGTTCCAGGCGCCGAGATAGCGGCCATTGACTTTGCGGAGTCTTCCGGGCGAGAAGACACCGTTTTCCCGCATGATCCACATCATGGCGACGTTGTAGCGGGTGATGGGGTCTTTGGGGTTGCGGTGGAGAATGCAGCCGTATTTTTCCCAGTGGACGAGGTCATGGGAAGTGGCGAGGCCGGTCTGGTAGCCGATGCCGTCGAAGCCGACGAAGGTCATGTGATAGCGGCCGTTGTGCAGGAAGACGAAGGGGCAGTCGACGGATTTTTCGTCGAAATCGCCTGGTTTGTGAGAGGCGCTGAGGACAAGCTTTTCGTACTTATAGGGTGTTTCGAGATTGTGCGGTGTGGCGAGGGGCGAGTTTGGATCGGCATGGAGGGCGGCAGGAAAGGCGGCAGGAAGCGCGAGAGCGGAGGCGCTCTGGATGAGGAAACGGCGGCGTGAGAAAGGGGAATGCATGACGGCCGAATTGTAGCAGTGCTTGAAAACGTTTTCCAATTGAAACGGGAGGGCTGGCGTAAAGGTCTGCGTGCAGGGCGGGAGTCATGTTACCAAAGAGTGGGAGATGACGCGGGGAGAGGCCAGAGGGGGAAAGAAAAAGAGCCGGACTGCGCCGGCTCTTATCTTTTTTCTTCTTATGTGTCTGCGTCAATTAGAGAGGCTGAACGTCTGCCGCCTGCCAGCCTTTTGGCCCCTTCACGACGTTGAATTGCACGGCTTGACCTTCCTGCAGACTACGGAAGCCACTTGATGTGATGGCTGAGTAGTGCACGAAGACATCTTCGCCGTTCTGGCGCGAGATGAAGCCGAAGCCCTTCGCGTCGTTAAACCACTTCACGGTACCTTGTTCCATTGTGTTGCTTTTCCTGAATGAATTGCGACGAGTGAATCGGAGCCTTACTGGCAGAACTTTGCACAACAGGTGGGCGAGAACTGCGTTTGCCCGGTTCGGTTCGAACGCAAGGCAAGTCTAGCAGAGTTTTTTCATGCAGTTATCGATGTTCTGTGTCAAGCAATCCAATTTGCGAAAAAGTAACAAAGCCGTTTCCTAGAAAGGATCGGGGGCAAGGGCTGTGGAGGCCGGCCGGCATGGGGAGGTTGCAGGCTGGATCGCGGTTCGCGATATCAGCCATTCGAGCCGTTTTCCTGATCTGACGGAGTGACTGAGATTCGGCAAGTGCAGCCGCTCTCTATTGGAACGGCCACGCGGGCCTTCCACGCCCCTCAGCATCACCCGGAGCACTGCTCTATTCTGAGAAGCGATGTCTCACTCGGATTTTGATTTGGCGTCGGAGTTGATTGCCAGGGCTCTGCGCGAGCTGGCAGCCGGATTCTCCTTGCCGGAGGGCCCGGCGAGGGAAGTGCCGGGTGTCGAGCGCATGCGGGAAGTGCTGGCCGAGGCTGCGGCGCGGATGGGGGATAACTACCCATACTTTCATCCGCTGTATGCAGGGCAGATGCTGAAGCCGCCGCATCCGGTGGCGCACGCGGCGTATTCGATGGCGATGGCGGTGAACCCGAACAATCATGCGCGAGATGGTGGGCGTGCGAGCTCGGCCATGGAGATGGAGGCGGTGCGCGAGATTGCGGGGATGTTCGGGTGGAGCGAATTTCTGGGTCACCTGACGAGCGGGGGTACGTTTGCGAACCTGGAGGCGCTGTGGGCGGCAGGACGGATGATGCCCGGGAAACGGATTGGGGCGTCGGCGCAGGCGCATTACACGCATCCCCGCATCAGCGCGGTGTTGGGGCTGGAGTTTGCAGAGATTGCCGCGGACGCGCGGGGCCGGATGGATATGGGCGCGCTGGAAGAGCGGTTGCAGCAGGGTAATGTTGGCACGGTGGTGGTGACGCTGGGGACCACTGCGCTGGGCGCGGTCGATCCTTTGGCGGATGTGCTGGAGCTGCGGAAGCGGTATGGTTTTCGCGTGCATGTAGACGCGGCATATGGTGGCTACTTTACGCTGGCGGGCAATCTGGGATCGGAAGCGCGACGCGCGTTTGACGCGCTGGGCGAGGCGGACTCGATTGTGATCGATCCGCACAAGCAAGGGTTGCAGCCGTACGGGTGTGGATGCGTGCTGTTTCGGGATCCGGCGGTGGGGCGGTTATACAAGCATGATTCGCCGTACACATATTTCACGTCGAGCGAGCTGCACCTGGGGGAGATCAGCCTGGAGTGCTCGCGAGCCGGTGCGGCGGCGGTGGCACTGTGGACGACGCAACGGCTGCTTCCACTGGTGAGGGGCGGGGAATTTGCCGCGGGACTGGAAGCAGGGCGCGAGGCGGCGCTGGATCTGCATCGGCGGCTGCGACAGAGCGAGTATGCCATTGCGCCGCTGGAACCGGAACTGGACATCGTGGTGTGGGCAATGCGGGGCGCGACAGTGGAGGAGTCGTCAGCGCGGGCGCGGGCTGTGTTTGAGTATGCCGCACAGCGCGATCTGCACCTGGCACTGGTGCAGATGCCGGTGGAGATGTTTGAAGGGGAGCCGTGGAAAGAAGCAGGTGCGAGCCGTGCAAGCGGGATGGTAACATGCGTGCGCTCCGTGCTGATGAAGCCCGAGCATCGCCTGTGGATGGATGAGATCTGGACCCGCCTGGAAGGTGCGATGTGGAAGGCAGCGGAAAAGAGCGGGCAAAGGCCGTAAAAAGCCGTAGAATCAAGTTTTACCGTAGGAAAACTTATTGGGGAACCGAGAGTCGCGATGCTCGATGTAAACGGATTCATTGATCTCCACCGGGAGCGGTTTGGAGCACGCCCCACACTATTTGCCGCACCCGGCCGGGTGAACCTGATTGGCGAACATACCGATTATGCGGAGGGGTTTGTGTTCCCCGCGGCGATTGACCTGACGACGACAGTAGGGGTGACACCGAGGGCAGATGGGCAGGTGGTTCTGTACTCGGCGAATTTCGAGAAGGAAGCGCGCGTGGCCCTGGCGGAGCTTCCAGAGCGGGGCATCGGGCAGTGGGAGGATTATCCGCTGGGCGTGCTGGCGATGTTGCGGCAGGCGGGGATTGAGGTCCCCGGCTTTTCGATGAGCATCACGGGGAATGTACCGCTGGGTGCGGGTTTGAGCTCGTCCGCATCGATTGAAGTGGCAACGGCGCTGGCGCTGCTGCACCTGTCAGGGAAGACGATGACGGGTCCGGAGATTGCGAAGCTTTGCCAGAAGGCGGAGAACGAGTATGTGGGTGCGCCGGTGGGGATCATGGACCAGTTTGTTTCGGCGTGCGGGGCCGAGGACCACGCGCTGCTGCTGGATTGCCGGAGCCTGGACTACCACCTTGCGCCGCTGCCGCATGAAGTGGTGTTTGTGCTGGTGAACACGATGGTGAAGCACGCGCATGCGGATGGGGCTTATAAAGTCCGGCGGGCGGAAGTGGCAGAAGGAACGGAAGTTCTGCATGGGATGAAGCCGGAGATCCAGGCGCTGCGGGATGCGACGCTGGAGGATCTGGAGCGGGCGAAGGGGCAGATGCCGGAGAACGTCTACAAGCGCTGCCGGCACATCATCAGCGAGAATACGCGGACGACGGCTGCCGCAGCGGCGCTGGATGCGGGAAATCTGAAGGAATTTGGCCGGCTGCTGGTGGCTGCGCACGCAAGCTACCGGGATGATTTTGAGGCGAGCTGCCCGGAAGCCGATATTTTAGTGGAACTTGCGCTGGAGCGGCCGGAGTGCATCGGAGCCCGGCTGACGGGAGGCGGATTTGGCGGGTGTACCCTGAACCTGGTTCGCGCTGAAGATGCCGATGCCTTCGCCGTCAGTCTGCAACGTGGATATTTCGCCAAAACCGGGATCGACGCCGAGGTTTACCGGTGCCGGGCTTCGGCCGGAGCACATTCTCTTTGACGCTGGAATGCAATGGATTTCCCACAGATGTGCACGACGGAACGCGCTCGAATCCTGATGGGAGCGGTGATAAAAGAGATGCAGACTTCAACTACAGACAGACCGGTCGGCAGCGGCGGAGACGCCGGATGCATCGAATTGATTTCGGGGCCTGAAGAAGGCCGGTGCCGGTAGGTCGGATAGATTAATGTAAGAGCCGGTTTGAGCAGGGAACGTCCGTACAGCCGGCTGCAGGAGATTTGCTCTTTTCATGACAGCCCTGAATCGCCAACCCACCTCCCCCCTTGCGCGTTTGCCCGAAGAGGGTACAGTTGCTTATTTTTCGATGGAGATCGCCATAAGGCCCGATATGCCGACGTACAGCGGCGGACTGGGCGTGCTGGCCGGCGACACGCTGCGTTCCGCGGCGGACCTGGCGCTGAACATGGCCGGAGTGACGCTGGTGCACCGGAAGGGCTACTACAGCCAGCATCTGGACGCAGAGGGAAATCAGACGGAGTCGGCGCAGCCATGGTCGCCGGAAGCGAAGCTAGTGGCGGAAGATCCGCGGGTGACGATTGCGATTGAGGGCCGGACGGTGACGATTCGCGCGTGGCGTTTTGACGTGCACGGTGCGACAGGGCACACGGTCCCGATCTACATGCTGGACACCGACCTTGAGGAGAATCATCCAGAGGACCGGAACCTGACGGACCACCTTTACGGCGGTGATGGCGATTACCGGCTGCGGCAGGAAGCGGTGCTGGGGCTGGGCGGTCCGCGAATTTTGAACGCGCTGGGCTATGAGCCAGTGGTCTTCCACATGAACGAGGGCCATGCGGCTTTGCTGACGGTAGCTGCGCTGGAGCAGCGGATGGCCGGACGTTCGCTGGACTCGGCGACCGACGCCGACGTTTCGGCCGTACGCGAGCGGTGTGTATTCACAACACACACGCCGGTGCCTGCGGGGCATGACCGCTTCTCACGGGAGCAGTCGAACCGGATTCTGGGCGTGGAGCGGACGAACCTGATTGAGCGCGTGGGGGGCTTCCACGACGGACTGATGAACATGACGTATGTGGCGCTGCGCTTTTCACGGTTTGTGAACGGCGTGGCGATGCAGCACGGGAAGGTTTCGCGGGCGATGTTTCCGGAGTACCAGATTTCGGCGATCACAAACGGGATTCATGCCGGGACATGGACATCAGAGACGATTCAGGCGGTGTTCGACCAGCACATGCCGCGGTGGCGGCAGGACAATGTGACGCTGCGGTATGCGATTGACATTGACAGCGAACAGATTCACGAAGCGCACCAGGCGAGCAAGCGGAGACTGATCCAGGAGGTGGCCGATCGCAGCGGCGTGCAACTGGACGAGAACATCTTCACGATCGGGTTTGCACGGCGCGCGGCTACGTACAAACGCGCGGACCTGTTCTTCCACGATCCGGAGCGGCTGGTGCGGCTGGCGCGGGATCACGGCGGGTTGCAGGTGCTTTACAGCGGCAAGGCGCATCCGGCGGATGCTCCGGGGAAGGCGAAGATCAAGCGGGTGATCGAGCTGGCGCGGGAGCTGGGGTCGGAGACGTTGAAGATTGTTTACCTGGAAAATTACAACTGGGAGCTGGGCGCACTGCTGACGCAGGGCGTGGACCTGTGGCTGAATACGCCGAAGCGTCCGTATGAGGCCTCGGGTACGAGCGGCATGAAGGCGGCGATCAACGGGGTGCCGAGTTTGAGCATTCTGGACGGATGGTGGATCGAAGGCTGGATAGAAGGCGTGACGGGATGGGCGATTGAAGACCGCGAGGACGAGGGTGGTGAGGCGGCGTCGTTGTATGAGCATCTGGAGCAGGAAATTCTGCCCACCTACTACAAGGAGCATGAGCGGTGGCACCGGATCATGCGGTCGGCGATTGCTCTGAACGGGTCGTTCTTCAACACGCAACGGATGATCGAGCAGTATCTGCTGAATGCGTATTTCCCGGAGCAGCTGGTGGATATTTCCGCCGAGTCACTGGAGCCGGTACTGACGCGGTAGGGCGGACGGCTGGCAGGGAGTTGGGCAGGCCCCGGCGTGAATAGCGCCGGGGTTTTGCTTTTACTGCTGGCCAGTGTGGAAGACTTCCTGGGCCTGGCCACCCTGGACGCTGAAGAGGGCGAAGTGGCGGCTGGAGGTGCTGATTAGATCGAAGAGCAGGTCGGCGCGGCCGCTGCCGGTGGCATCGACGGCGTCGATGAGGCGCATGCGCGGCTGGTAGTCGAGGAGGTTGGCGGGGGTGATGCTCTGGTAGAGCGGGATGAGGCCGCCGGCGAAGTCGGGCTTGGCGATGAGAGTGATGTAGGTGGTGGTCTGGCCGGGCACGCTGGTGCGGGCGGAGAAGACATAGACGGGACCGGAGCCCCAGTCGAGCTCGAAGGCGTGGAAGCGCTCGTCTGTCAGGGTAAGCGGCGGCGCGGGGGCAGATTTGGCCGGCGCTTTGGCCCTGCGTGCGTGCGAGGCATGCGCCTGGTGCTTCGCGGTGGTTCTTGAGGTTGTGCGGGCTGACTTTGCGGCTGCAGCCGGCGCTGGGGGCTTGCGCGGGGTGAGGAGCTGGAGGGCGAGAGCTTCGAGCTTGTGGAGGGCGGCGATCTTGTCGCCGGTCGTGGGCCACTGCCAAGCGTAAGAGTGGTCGGTGGTGCCGTCGGCGTCAGAGATGGCAGCCATCTGGTGCATCTGGGGCGGCAGGCCGGTGAGGGCGTCCTGCTTGAGTTTTTCGACGGGGCCGGGGCCTTTGCTATAGCTGAGATGCGGACGGTTGGGGTAGGAGGAAGCCTGGCGGGAGTTGAGCTGCTGGGAGGCGCTGCGGTGGTGGAGGGTGGGCGCGCTGTTCGCATTCCCGGATGCGTGGAGGACAGGACGGCCTTCTTCGGCGGGCGTGGTGCCAGATGCGGTAGCCGGGCCGGATGCGCCTGCCGGGGGCTGGTGGAGGGTGGGACGGCCAGCTTCGGCTCCAGCGCCGCCATTGACGGGGCCGGCGTTGGCTGGTTCTGTTTTCGCCCCGGCGACGCCGGTGCTGGCGGGTGGTTTATAGGCAAAGTGGGGCTTGTCCGATGCGAATTTCGACTTGGCGGTGAGGCTGGCCGGAAGGTTGAGCTTGACGGGGCCGGAGGGCGGATTGGGCAGGTATTTGCCGAGGCCGATCCATGTGGAGGAGAGCGAGCCGGCGGCGATTTGCTCGGCGCGGAGGACTTCGACCTGGCCGATGCCGTTGCCGTCTTTCATGAGCTCGTAGAGGGTGCCGGATTCGACGGAGAGCGGCAGGGGATCGGCGAGGTAGAGGCTGCCGGGCTGGAACTGGGTGCCGTCCCAGATGGCGACGGGCACGAGGCGGCTGCGGGTGGGTTTCTGGTAGCTGCCGAGGTATTCGTAGACGGCGAGCGAGCGGATGTGCTGATTGGAGCTGCCGGAGGATGCGCTTTGTGCCGCAGCGGCAGGCGAAAAGGCGCTCGTTGCGAGGAGGCCAAAGAGCAACGCGGGGGCAATCCAGAGGCGGGGATGGGTGGGCCGTGACATCCTGACTTCAACTAAGAAACAATCTACATGGATTCGGACGCTGTCGAGGAGAGAGCGTTTCGAGGAGGAGAGATTCGATGGAGATTCACGACAAGGTTGCCGATTTTGCATTGCAGGATGAAGAGGGCCGGATGGTTCATCTGAAGGACTTTGCGGGGACGCCGGTGGTGTTGTTTTTCTATCCGCGAGCGGATACGCCGGGCTGCACGATCGAGGCTTGCGGGTTTCGGGACCACTTCAAGAAGCTCCAGAAGGCCGGGGTGGTGGTGCTGGGGATTTCGCGGGACACGGTGAAGGCCCAGAAAAAGTTCAAAGACAAGTACGAATTGCCGTACACGCTGCTGGCCGATCCCGATGAGGTGGTGTGCAACCAGTTCGGCGTGATGAAGGACAAGAACATGTACGGTAAGAAGGTCAGGGGCATCGAGCGGACGACGTTTGTGATCGGGCCGGACCGGAAGTTGCTCAAGATCTTTGCCAAGGTGAAGCCGGAGGGCCATGCCGAAGAGGTGCTGGCTGCGCTTCACGAGATGAAGGGTTAGGACGGGGCACTGGCCGCACGGGCGAAGGCGCGCTGACGCGCGCAAGAGAGCGTTCCCCGCAAAGACCGCGAAGATCGCCAAGAAAAGCCGCAAAAGTGCAGGGGGTGGTTCTGTGCTGGTTGAGGTTTTTGCCTATGCACCTCGTATTTTCAACAGGTTATGCGCAAAATTCATCAAGACGGGGATTTTAGAAAACTTTGGAGACTCCCATGGTTTTTGTGGGTAAGTTGTTGGTTTTATTGAGCCGAGTACTCGTTATTGAGTCGTAAACCCCTAGTGTTTTTGTTGGGAAGTGGTTGAATTTAAAGGGTGGACTAGTGTTTTTGAGGAGGTTTCCAGTGGGAATCTCCTGTTTTGCGTGCACGGGGACAGAAAAAAGGCGGCTCCGATCGGGGAGCCGCCTTTTTGTATGTCCTTACTTTCAGGATAG
>JAJZMO010000104.1 GCA_021798235.1 Acidobacteriota bacterium
CCATCGACGAGCACCAGACTCGGCATGGGTTTGCTCTCCGCTTGCAGACGCTGATAGCGGCGCAGCAGCACTTCCTTCATGCTGGCGAAGTCATCAACGCCGGTCACAGTTTTGATCTGAAATTTTCGGTAGTCCGACTTTTTCATCGCGCCCTTTTCCCAGACGACCAGTGACGCTACCGTCTCCTCGCCTTGTGTGTGCGAGATGTCAAAACACTCAATGCGCTCTGGAAGCTCCGGTAAATTGAGCGATTCTTGCAGCGACTCCTGCACGGCGCGCACGCTGGGTTGCAACACGCGAAAGCGTTGGTCATAGGATTGCTTCGCATTTTGCCCAGCCAGATCCACCAATGCCCGCTTGTCGCCACGCTGAGGCGCGAGAATTTCTACCTTGTGTCCGCTCCGCTCGCTCAGCAGCGCCATGAGCGCCTCGCGGTCGGCAAAGTCCACCGGCAAATACATGTGGGTGGGCACATATTGCTGGTCAATGTAGCGCTGCTTGAGCAGTGCGGCAAAGAATGCTCCGGGATGAAAGGATTCTTTCTGGGGCGCATCTGGCGCTGCATCGGACGCAATGGTTTCGCTGGATGGAAAATCCTCGGCGTCGAGCAACTGCGGCAATTCTTCCCAGAAAAATTCACTGCGATCGACGATGCGTGCATTGCGGACATGAAAGAGATTCACGGCCAGCATTCCATTTTCATAGTGATAGCCAAAGACATCCGCATCATCCCCACTGGCGGCGGCCACTCGTTGTTTCTCCTGCAACTGGCGCACGGTTTCCAGCATGTCCCGGTAACGCGCAGCCTGTTCGAAATGCTCAGAAGCGGCGGCCTGCTCCATGCGTTCCAGCAGTGATTTTTCCAGTTGCGTGGCGCGTCCTTCCAGCAAGAGTTGCGCATCACGCACGGCTTGGGAGTAAATCTGCGGCGTGGTGAGACTCTCCACACACGGCCCCAAGCAGCGATGAATGTAGTACTGCAAGCAGGGGCGTGCGTGGTAACGCTCCAAGTCCACCTTGCAGTTGGCCAGCAGAAAGGTGCGCTCGATCAGCTCCACAATGCGATAGGCCAAACTGCCGGGAAAATACGGGCCGTAGTAAGCCCCCCCATCTTTACGCACACGCCGTGTGACGAAGACCTTGGGATGGCGGTCGCGCAGCGTGAGCTTCACATACGGGTAGGTCTTGTCGTCGCGCAGCAGAATGTTGAAGCGCGGCTTGCGCTGCTTGATGAGATTGTTTTCGAGTGCGAGCGCCTCAGCCTCATTGCCGACGAGAATGTAGTCGAGGTCCACGGCCTCGCGCATCAGCGATCCAGTTTTGGCATTGGCCTGCGCAGACTCCAAAAAATACGAACGTACGCGCGCGCGCAGATTTTTTGCCTTGCCCACGTAGATTACTTCGCCCTCGGCATTGCGATACGAATAGACGCCGGGCTGCGTGGGCAAAGTGCGAATTTTTTCGATGAGGTCCATGGGGTGTTCGCTGCGCAGTCCTCAGTCTATCGCCGGGTACACAAGGCCGGAAAATCCTGCACCGCGCAGGCAGCCATCGCGCTTGGCTCGATGCGGATGCGCCGACTGGAAAGACCAAGACGTGCGGCGATTGGCCGCATCGGAAATGTAAAAATTACACTGCGTCCGCATTCTGTGCCCATTGGAGCGGCAGAAGAAACCCCTATGTATTTGAAATCAAAGGATGGTCACAGCGTCTGCATCTGGCACTTAGATTGCATTACTAACCGGTTGCGGGGAAAACAACAGCAACCAGAACACAAACACGAGAGGGTCAATTTTCATGAATACATGGACGCAAAGCAGTCATCCGAAAGACAGCCAAGGTTCCCATTCCGTTGTGGAGGCAAAATCCACACTACTCATGCTGGCCGTGGGGGCGGCCATTGCATTGGTATTTACTGGCTGCGCCAGCAAGAATTATGTACGGAACCAGACGGATCCGTTGATTCAAGAGACTGGGCAATTGGAGGATCAGACGGCAGCCAATCATCGTGGCTTGGATAGCTGGAGCCAGCGCACGCAGCAGGGCATTGCGCAGGCACAAAGCTCCGCTACCGCCGCAAGTCAGCAGGCGAAAACCGCCGAAGATGCTGCATCTCAGGCGCAGGCCTCAGCACAGCAGGCGATGAATCGCGCCGATTCGCTCTCCAGTGTGGTGGGAAATCTGGACAGCTACCATTCCGTTGCCGATGTGCAGGTGCATTTTGCCTTCAACAAGGCTGCACTGACTCCGAAGGACAAAGTACAACTCGACCAATTCGCCAGCCAGTTTGGCAGCTTTCCCTCCTATATTTTGGAGGTGACAGGCAGCACGGATGCCATCGGTGGCAACCAATATAACTACCAGTTGAGCCAGATGCGGGCAGAGGCGGTGGTGCAATACTTAGCCACAAAATACAACGTGCCCGTACACCGGTTTTATCTGATTGGCATTGGTAAGGACAAGTCCGTAGCCAGTAACCAATCCGCTTCGGGCCGCGCGGAGAATCGCCGCGTGGAGGTGCAGCTGTTGGCCAACAACCCGTCAGCGACGCCCACCACGGCGCAGGATCAGGCCCCCAGTAGCAATGGGAATATGTAGTCAGCGGACGGTAGCATCGGAAGCGATTGCGGGAGCACCCAGCGTTTATTTCGGTGCTCCTGCACGGTAGATGGCAGGGTTTAGCGCGGGATCGTTGTACATTTTCAGTTGTCGGTAGAGCGAGAACCTGCGCTCGCCGCGCAGCACAGCCGCCCACAAATGATCCAGACATGTAGCCAAGTCTGCACGCTGGCGCAAGAGAATCTCCAGCCGCTCCCGGTTGCGCTCTGCATGGCCCGCAGGAGCATCCGAGCGTTCCATTTCCTCGCGGGTGTGGTAGATCTTTAACGAAAGAATCGACAGTCGGTCGAGGATTAATCCTGGCGTCTCCGAATGCATCTCCGCACTGGGATCCGGCAGGTTCTGTTGGGCCAACTCGCGCAGCAGCAGGGCATCGCAACGCTCCATTTGGTCATTGCGCCGCTGGTTGATCGCGTCAATGGCGCGCTTGGCCGCGACGATCTGTGCATCACTTGCGTGCGGCGCGCGGGCCTTGTCCTCTTCATGCCACAGCTCAAAGTTGGCCCAGTGCAGACGCTCCAACTCCGTGTGTAAGGATGGCGGCGCGGCTGCACAGGCGCACGGCGCATCGTGCCACTGCTGCGACCAGGTATCGAGACTGCGTACCATCTCTGCAGAAGAAAACATGTGCCTATAGTAGCGAATTCGGAGTGGGCCTGGCTGCCCATCGCGTTTCTGTGTCGAATCGCAGCCTGCATTTAGGATGGAGAGGTGCAGAACATTCCGCATCGACGCTACAACCCGCTGCGGGGCCAGTGGGTATTGGTCTCCCCACATCGCACGCAGCGGCCCTGGCAGGGGGAGGTTGCCACAGCAGAAATCCCGACGCCGAACGCCTACGATCCCAATTGTTATCTTTGCCCGGGAAATGTACGTGCAGGCGGCCACCACAATCCGCGCTACGAAGGCATCTTCGTTTTTGACAATGATTTTGCCGCGCTACTGCCAGAGGATTCCAGTCCCAGTGCCGCCTCGCAGCATCCGCTGCATCGTGCGGAGCCAGAGCGCGGACTCTGCCGTGTGGTTTGCTTTCACCCCAACCACAGTCTGACCCTGGCGCAGATGGAGACTGGCGACATTACACGCGTCGTGCAGGCATGGACGGAGCAGTACATCGAACTCGGCGCGCTGGACTGGATTCAACACGTACAGATCTTTGAGAATCGTGGCGCAATGATGGGCGCGAGCAATCCGCATCCCCACGGGCAAATCTGGGCCACGGAGCACATCCCCGATGAGCCATTGGCTGAAGGTTCCATGCAAGGCGAATACCTGCGTGCTCACGGACGCTGCCTGCTCTGCGACACGGTGCAACTGGAGTTGCAGCAGGCGGAACGCATCATTTGCGCGAATGAGGAGTTTGTCGCGCTCGTGCCTTTCTGGGCGGTCTGGCCCTTTGAGGCACTCGTGCTCAGCCGCCGCCATTGCGAATCCTTGTCGTCAATGAATGCGGGGCAGCAATCGGCGCTGGCCGAGATTCTGCAACGCCTTACGCGACGCTATGACAATTTGTTCGCGACCAGCTTTCCATACACGATGGGACTGCATGCGGCACCGACGGATGGCCAGATCCATCCCGAATGGCACTTCCACGCACATTTTTACCCGCCGCTGTTGCGCTCAGCCCTCGTGCGCAAGTATATGGTTGGCTTTGAAATGCTTGCCAACCCGCAGCGCGACATCACGCCGGAGCAGGCTGCCGCACGTCTGCGCGAAGCCGGAGAGGCTCTGCGACTGCCTGGATGTGTTTGAAGCAAGCGCCGCGCTGAACCTGCGGCTTTCTTCGTCGTGGTGAGCGCGCTGGGAATCGAACCCAGGACCCACGCATTAAAAGTGCGTTGCTCTACCATCTGAGCTACGCGCTCTCACCTAATACCAATTTACTACAGTGCAACGGCCCTGCCCACGCCCACATTTCATCCCAAAATGAAACGGATCGGTACGAAGGCGCGTTCATTCCCATTTTTTCTCTATTTCTATGCGCGCAGAGTATCGAGTGGCGACACTGCTGCCGAAAAGCGAAGAAGGAGCAGCAGTGAGTCCGCGTTGCTGCCCCAATGTGTCAAAACGTGAGGGACCGGATGCGTCCGCCAGAGTCGGAGCCAGCCATGACGTGCAGCGCCCGGAAGAATCCGGCGGATGTGGAAGCACTGTTTGCCTACATGGGCGCGCAGGGATTTCCATATCACGATTTTTCTTCCAGCTGCAGGGCTTGCAGTCCGGAGCTGAAGGCGCAGCCTGCATCGCCACCCGCAGAGGACTTTGCGCATAGCGCAGGGCCAGAAGCGCCCCAATCCGAAGGGTCGAATCTTCGCTTTTGGATCTCTGCCGTCGCCATGCTGCCACCGTTTGTTGTGTTGCTGGCCTTGGCAGGATTGCCGCTGGCCGCGCGGCCACAAGTGCTGCTCACGGCCATGTTGTTTGTGTTGGCAATGGTGTTGAACAAATGCAGTCGCGCGCATTGGATGACGCTGCTGCTCATCTGCCTCTCCGTGTTCGTTACGCTGCGCTATGCGATTTGGAGAACGGAATCTCTATACACATTTTTCTCCAATCCTTCCTCGCGCTGGAATGCGCTCGACTTGCTTTTTATCTTTGCGCTCTTTGGCGCAGAACTCTATGCATTTTTAGTGATGGCCCTGGGGTATCTGCAAATGCTGTGGCCCTTGCGCCGCAAGCCCGTGCCCATGCCGGATTGCATCGCAGAGTGGCCGGATGTTGATGTGCTCATCCCCAGTTACAACGAACCGCTGGAGGTGGTGCGCTATACCGCGCTAGCCGCCGCCAACATAGATTGGCCAGCGGAGAAGCTGCACATCTACATCCTGGACGACAGCCGTCGGGAAGAGTTCCGCATCTTTGCCGAAGAGGCGGGCATTGGCTACATCACGCGCCCAGACAATCAGCATGCCAAGGCTGGCAACATCAACCATGCGTTGCAGCAGATTGTATCGCCCTTTGTCGCCATCTTCGACTGTGACCACGCGCCCACGCGCAGCTTTTTGCAGGCAACCATGGGATGGTTTTTTCAGGATGCCCAATTGGGGCTGATGCAGACGCCGCATCATTTTTATTCTCCCGATCCATTCGAGCGCAATCTGCAGAAATTTCGCACCATGCCCAATGAAGGAGAGCTGTTTTACGGCATCATTCAGGATTGCAATGATTTTTGGGATGCAACATTTTTCTGCGGATCCTGTGCCGTGTTGCGTCGCTCCGCGCTAGACGCAGTGGGCGGCATCGCCACGGAGACCATCACCGAGGACGCACACACATCGCTGCGCATGCAAATGGCAGGGTGGAACACGGCGTACATGAATGTGCCACAAGCTGCCGGGCTGGCCAGCGAACGGCTCTCTGGCCATGTGAAACAGCGCATTCGCTGGGCGCGCGGCATGATCCAGGTGTTGCGCACCGACAACCCGCTCTTTGCTCCCGGGCTGCATGTATCGCAACGCCTGTGCTACTTCAACGCCATGCTGTATTTTCTCTACGCGCTGCCGCGACTGGTCTTTTTGACGGGGCCGCTTATTTATTTATTGCTGGGGCACGTCAACATTCCTGGAACCTGGTCGCTGATTCTCGCCTACGCGCTTCCACACTTGGCGCTTAGCGTGTTGACGAATTCCCGTATTCAGGGCGAGCGCAGACATTCGTTTTGGAATGAGGTGTATGAAACGGTGCTGGCTCCATACATTCTTCTGCCCACACTGCTCGCGTTGGTGAATCCAAAGTTTGGAAAATTTCAGGTGACCGACAAAGGCGGCGTAGTGGAAGAGGCGTATTTTGATGCGCGCATTGCACAGCCATTTTTGGTTTTGTTTTTGCTGAATGCTCTGGGACTGGGGATGGGCGTTGTGCATCTGTTCCATCCCGGGGAAGCGAACCCTGGCACGGTGTTGATGAACTCCCTTTGGACGCTGTTCAACATGATGATCCTGGGTGTCTCCATGGCCGTGGCTTATGAATCGCAGCAGCGCAGACACAATGTGCGTATTGAGATGGAGCGTCCACTGCGCATTGAAAACGGGCGTGGTGGCAGCGGTGCCGGGAAAACTGTGAATATCTCCGGCGGTGGCGCGGCCATTCATTTGGAGGAGCCTGTAGCTCTACTGCGCGGGGATAAAGTCTCCGTAATTTTGAAAACCCCGTTGGGCGAAGCCAGTCTGCCTGCGCGTGTACTTCTATTGCGAGGAAAAAATCTGCGCGTTCAGTTTGACCACCTCAGTATCGCCGAGCAGGAGCAATTGACGCAGGCCATGTTTTCCCGTGCTGACACTTGGCTGGATTGGAGCAAGAACAGAGGCGCGGATCATCCCCTGCACAGTCTGATGCAGCTTGTATGGCTCTCGCTGCAAGGCGTAGCGCTGACGCTGCGCGGCTTGTTGCAAACGCGGGATACGTTTGCGGCGGGGCCGCCCAAACATCGTCCGGCTTCTGCTGCCGTGCAAGGGCTGTTCTTTCTGTTTGTGTTGTTGGGACTGAGCGCATCCAAGGCGCAGGCCAAGGGAATCCCCGATCCTGCTGCAAGCTCGTCTGGAATGAACGTCTCCGGCTCATTGGCAACATCTGCTGGAAGCAGCGATGCTGTGGCTCCTGCCCCAGCATCGGTTGTGCCGACCTCGAATGCCACCGCTGCAAGTCAGTTCCAAGAGCAATTTACTCTGCGCGATTTAGGGGTACGAGATGCCGTTGTTTTACGAGGGGTGGAAAGTTCGACACGGTTTTTCTTTACACTCCCACAGACCGACGTCGCCACTGCTGCCACGTTGCAACTGCGCTGTCGTTTTTCTCCATCGTTGCTGCCTGCGCTGAGCCACATCAGCATTTTTTTAAATGGTTCGCTCTTTGCCGTCGCTCCCATGCCACTGCCGGGGCAAGATCCTGCCTTTGTGCAAACACTGAATATTCCTGCAGAATTGTTGGCGCACACCAATGTGCTGAGTTTTGAGTTTATCGGCCATTATGCGCCAAGCGGGGAAGACCCATCCAATACCGCGCTCTGGTTGCGGCTGGATCCGGCAACCTCCGTGCAAATCGTGGGCAATCGCATGTCTTTAGCCAATGATCTGCGCTTGCTTCCGGTTCCTTTTTTTGATCCGGATCTGGTGCAGGCGCAGCAGGTTCCCATCGTTTTTTCTGTGGCTCCATCGAGTAGAGCACTGCAAGCCGCAGGCGTCTTTGCCTCGTGGATTGGGGTTTTGGCGGATACGCGTGCCGTGCAATTTCCTGTTTCCATTGGGAACATTCCCGCAGGCAATGCCGTGGTTTTTTCCGAGTCGGCCAATTCTGCACGTGCGCTGGGCATTGCCGATGTCACCGGCCCGACTGCGGCCATTCGCGTCAATCCGAATGATCCGTATGGAAAAATACTCATTCTTGCCGGCGTCAATGCGGACCAAGTTTTGCAAGCCGCGCAGGCCGTTGCGCTCAATCCGTATGTGATGCACGGCGACACAGTGCAACTTGCCGTGCAATTGCCTGCACAGCGCCAGCCGGATGACGCGCCACGTTGGTTGCCGCTCGGGCGCAAGACGCTCGTGCAAGACCTGGCCACGGGCAGTTTGCAAACGGATGGCTATGCACCCATGCAACTTTACTTGCGTCTGCCGCCCGACATGAATGCCAATGGAAAAATGGATGTGCCGTTTTTCCTGCGCTATCGCTACAATCCCATGCCATTGGCTACGGATTCGAGCATCAACATTTTGCTCAACGATAGTTATATCGGCTCGGTGCCGCTGCCACAAGGAAATCGTCCGCTGCGGGAGATGGCGGCAAACGTTGCTTTGCCGTTCAGTGATTTGCATGCGTTTCAAAATACGCTCAGTGTTGTTTTTTACTTTCAGCTGCACAAGACTCCTGATGCCGGAATGCCCATCAATCAACAGGGTGCGTTACTGCCAGATTCCAGCATTGACCTGCGCGGCATGAGCCATTGGGCCGCATTGCCGAATCTGGCTTTATTTGCAGACGCTGGTTTTCCCTTTACGCGGCGCGCAGACTTGAGCACGACCACAGTGATCCTTCCCAGCAGTCCAACCACAAATGAGCTGGCACAATATCTCTATCTCCTGGGACGGTTTGGCAGTTCCACGGGCTATCCAGCGCTCCGCATCACCGTGGCAACATCTGCGGTGTTGGGCGCGCAGTCGGGCGGGAACTATCTCGTTCTGGGAACTGTGCAAGATCAGCCTGCGTTGCGGCAACTGTCTGCATGGCTGCCTGTGCAGGTGCGACAGGATGGGCTGTTGATTCGCAATGCCGACGGACTCTTCGCTCCTGTCCGCCGTGTGTGGTGGAAGTTGCAGGGGTGGCAACAGCCGGAGAGTGGCGCGGATGTAATCGCTGGCGGATTGCCGGATGCGATCTTGGAAGCTATTGAGTCCCCCTACCATCCAGGGCGCTCCATTGTGGTTGCTGTTGCGAGCAAAGATTCTCTCCTTGCCAACTTTGCAGGAGTCTTCGCCTCGGCAGCAGCTGAGGGTGCAATCGAGAAATCCGTCAGCGTGCTGCGCAGCGGAACCTTTTCGTCAGTACGGCTTGGGGACAACACCTATTTTCTCGGTCACCTTTCTCTGCGTCGCCGCGTTAGCTTGTGGAGCGAGCAATATCCGTACGCTATTGTGCTGATCATTTTGTCCTGCTGTTTGATGCTGTCGATTTGGATGCTCTTCAATCTGCGCGCACGTGCAGCGCGACGTGTGCAGTTGCGCTTGATAAAGCGGACGACCCCAACGGGAAGGCAGTCCGCATGAGCGCCGTTGCATTCGATCGCGCGCACCTTGCCAGCAGATTGCTGCTACTGGCAGTCTTGTGTGCAATCACAACGCAGAATTTTCATGCGCAAACTTCGACACAGCCGCAGCCCACTGCATCCACGCTGCAAGTGCTACTGGATCGCGCACATTCTTTGGCCGCGCGCAATGAAAATGCAACTGCGATCCAACTTTGGCAACAGGTACTGTTGGCCGATCCCAAGAATCAGGAGGCACTCGAAGGCTTGGCGCTGGCATGGCGACGGCAGGGAAATCGGCAGGAATCAGAAAAATATCTACTAGTACTTTTACATCAATATCCAGCGGATTCACGCATTGCTGAGATTGAGGCCACGCCAGTACAGACCGCTGCGGATTCGCTGTTGCGTCAGGCTGGCACCTTGGCTGCAAACGGCCATGCTGCACAGGCAATGACTATTTATCGCGGCCTCTATGGAGAGACTCCACCCGATGGAGACATCGCTCTGGCATATTACGAAACGGAGGCATCGCTGCCCGCGCAACGACAAGCTGCCATTTCTGGATTGCGCGCTCTGGTGGCGAAATACCCTGGCGACGCGAACAATGTCATCGCGCTGGGAAAAATTTTGATTCAAGATCCAACGACTCGCGTGGAGGGAATTGGACTGCTGCAACCCTATGCAGCTGACAGTACGGATGCCGGGCGCGCGCTGCATCAAGCCTTACTCTGGTCGGCGCAAGACCCAGCCATGGCTCCATTTTTGCGGAAGTACTTGCAGCAAAATCCTGACGCAAACCTACAGCAAGAGATTATCCATGTGCAGACACAGGCGGGCATCCCGCCAGATTTTACCCCCGTTG
>JAJZMO010000352.1 GCA_021798235.1 Acidobacteriota bacterium
CCATAAGCGGCCAATCGCTTCCCGTTTTGATTCAGGTGGCGTGAAGATTTGTTATCTCGGTGAGGATTTTGATGAGTCGGACGGAGAGTCTGCGAAGATGTTTGCGTGCATCGAGAGATGGAAGCGAGCGACGGTACATCTCCATGACATGCTGAGCAGAGAGCAGAGCGTCGATGACGCCATCGAGACCTGCGCTTGCACCGTCAGAGGATCCCCTGGGCTTTGGTGTCAGATGTCTGGGTTTAGAGCGGGCCAGACGGAACTCACGTTCAAGGTCGGTAAGAGCGACATCGACATAGCGCATGGTCATGGCTGGATCGACATGGCCGAGTAACTTCATCAGGACCGGGAAGCTGACACCGGAGCGCAGCATCTCTGTGGCATAGGTGTGCCTGAACTGATGGGGGACGATCTCTGTGGGAAGACCGAGCGAGTGGCAGACCTGATGCAGGTAATCGCGGAGCTGAACGAGGATAGCCACTTTGCTTCCGGGACGCGCCAGAAGGCGTCCGTCATCAGGCAGGGGATCCAGGGAACGGAAGAAGCGCAGGCGATGCACGAGATCCCGGCCGAAGACATCGACGGGGACCATGCGCTCGGTTCTGAGCTTTCCGAGAGGGACATGAACAGCCCACTGGTTTGGGGCGGTAGCGCGCAGGCAGTCGTACGACAGATCGACGCACTCACCGATGCGCATGCCGGTGTGGCGGAGCAGGAGGAAGACGTTTGAGCCCAGGTCGTTACGGCGCAGAAACTCCTGCTGCAGGAGCAGATCCTGCTCGGCGGTGAGCGGTCGGGGGAGCGTATGAGGCGAGCGCGGAATATCCTCGCGGAGCAGCAGGTGGGCCAGTTCAGCAAGCTGGCTGGTACGAGCCAGCTCATGGAAGATGGTGCGCAGAGCGAAGAGCCGTCCGATGCAGGTGGTTGCGGCCAGAGGTGGGTTCCGGGCGCGCAGATGCGCCATCCATCCGAGGAGATGAGGATCGCGGCGGAGCTGTTCGAGACGAGTGATCTTCGGATGTTCGGTGCCGAGATAAACGAGGAAGCTACGTACCACGATGTCGTAGTTGCGCTTGCTGGAAGGCGCGAGTGCGGTCGACAGGGACTCGACCGCGTGCGCGAAGACGGGCGCCAGCGGATGCTGTAGCGGGGGACGGCGCCAGCGCATCAGGAGATCCTCGGCTTCGGGTGGATGCACTGTGCCGCAGCGCGGGCATACTGGAGATAGACATCCTGGGGCGAGACCTTGACGTAGTGGAGAGTGGTTTCGATGTCGGCATGCCCCATCAGTTGCATGAGCGCGGGCAGGCTGATGCCGGCGCGCACCATATCGGAGGCGAAGGTATGGCGGAAGCGGTGGGGGTTGGCGATGGTCACGCCTGTGGTACGGCGATGATGGCGGAATAGAGAGCGTAATCCGGCCGGGGTCATGCGCTGGCCGCGCGCGGTCCCTTTCAGCGCCACGAACAGTGCGGCCGTGCAGGGATCAGGTCGCTCCAGTCGCAGGTAATGGTCAAGCAGTTGGGTTGTCTCCGGTGCGAGGGGTAGCAGGCGCAGCTTGTTGCCCTTGCCACGCACGCGGAGCTGACCTTCGGATAACAGCACATCGTCGCGGTTCAGTGCGATAACTTCGGCCGAGCGTAGTCCATGCATGAGCATCAGACCTACGATGGCCAGATCGCGGGCGTTGCGAAAACTGGACCAGAAGCGTGCCACTTCCTCGACCGAGAGCGGGATGACGTTGCGTCGTGGTTCTCTGATGCGCAGCCTGCTGATCTCGAATCGGGGGCGTCCCAGGCCCATGGGCCTACGGTGTAGGTATATCTTATGAAAGCCTCGCGCGACCTGGCAGGGAGCGTCCGGGAACTCATGGCGGATGGCGCGATCGGCACAAGCCACTCGGTCGTTGATGGTAGAGGCAGACGGTGGCGGTTGCTGGCTGGACTGGAAGCGCATGTAATCGAACAGCGTCGATTCGGTAAGGTCGGCTGCGGAGATATCACCCGTGTGATGAACACTCTCCCACCAGCGCACGAAGTGCAGCAGGCTGTGTGCATAGCTGTACAGGGACTTGTCGGCAAGGCGGCGGACATACTCCCGGTCCAGGTAGCGGTTGATCCAGCCCACACCCTGGCCTGTCTCCTGTTCGATTACGTAAATGGGGCTGTGTGCCCCTGACGCCATCTTTTCGCGAACAACACGGAACTTCATAGCTCTGCGGCCTCCACAAGCGACTGGAACTGATGCGCATCTCCACTGCCAACGAGGAAGGAGTTCGGATCATGTCCTGCCGGCAGCACCACCCGGCGAACAGCTACAGCGTGTGCTGCGAGGCGATGGGCCAGATGTTCTGCTGCTTGTTGGCCGCTCTGGTTCTGATCGGTATCGAAGGTGAGGTAGACGGTACGCTCGCCGTCGCACAACTGACGGAACTGTGCTGCGTTGAGATGCGAGCCCAGCAAACAGGTGACGTTGGAGAAACCTGCCTGACGCAGGGCGGCATAGTCGAACAGACCTTCGACCAGGATGATCTCCGGGTAGTGGCGAACCTTCTCCCATGCATATAAGCCACCCTTGCTGCCGGGCAGGAAACGGTGCGCGAACGAAGAACCGATACTGCGGCCGTAGAGGTTGACGATGTGTCCGCCGTGGCGCAACGGGAACACGATGCGCTGACAGAGAGCATCCGCGCCGCGCGCACTGATCAGGCCAGAGCTTCGTAACAACTCCATCGAATAGCCCTGCGCGGTCAGATAGCGACGCAGGTTCCCGCCGGGCGCATAGCCGATACCGAGTTCCCGAATCAGGGCCGGATCATGCACTCCGCGCCGGTGGAGGTAGATCATCGCTTCCGGACAACGGTCCAGTTGCTGCTGATAGAACAGCGCGGCTTCGTCAAGCGCGGCCGTGGAATCAACCTGCGAATCGGTCTCATGATCGAAACAAGCCAGACTCTGACCGAAAGACAGGCCACGCGACAACTGGATAAAGCGAAACAGGTCGCCGCCCCGCCCGCAGCCGTGGCAGTAGAAGACATTTTTTCGGGTGTTGACGTAGAACGACGGCCGGGCTTCCTTGTGCAGTGGGCATAACCCGACATACTCGGAGCCGCCCACAGGCCGCCCCTCCCAGTTCTGCTGTCGCAAATAATCCAGCAGCGGTGTTCGCCGCTTGAGTCCTTCGACCTCGTCGCCCACAGCGCCCCTTTTCGCCTCCGGAGTCCAGCGTAGGGAACCCTCAGCACCCTTCCCAGGCAAGGATGGTGGGCAAAGAGATTTTTCTCAGCGCCGCATCGGACAAAAAACCTGGAGAACCGGCAGCAGTCGGCACACAGACTCCACTTCGTCCTCGCCGCGGGCTCTCAGCCAGTCAGTCACACAGGCCAGGAACTGATCGAAAAACGAATGCCACGACCGGCAGCGATCCAGACCAGATGACCAGCGACGTACCGTCGACGGATCGGGCTGCCGATCAGGATCCTTGCACCTCGGTACGGCCTTCTCCCACGAGCAGGGCTCCGCCATCCGCCGCAGAAATGCCTGGCAGCGCGCCAACAAGCTGTAGTGCGTGTAGGGAAGAGAAAACACCGGCAGGAAGGTGAATGTCCTTCCGCATCGGACACAGCGGCCCCGGCGAATCCCGATCCAGTCGTGATACTCGTCGTGCGCCTGCTTGCGCCGTCGTCCGTGACCGATGATCGAATCCTGCCCGCAAACCGGGCAGCGGCGTATGATGATCTCGTCCGAGTCTTCGGCCCAGTCGGCGGCAAGCCGCTGCACAGGGATCGATACTGGGACAAAGAGGATCGTAACCTCACACGGGTCCCGCTCCCTGCGCTGATCCGCCAAGATGCTGGCAGGAAGCGGGGCCCCGCCTCCTGAAGAAATCCAACTGAAAGAAAAATATAACTTCTTACTGCCTGCCTCGATCACATGGTTCAGCTTTTTGGCCGGTTATCTCCGCCTAACCGCTCTTCCAGACAAATGACGAAATAGGTACCGCCATGTCGGCTGGGCGCCAGAAATCCTGTGTCTTGCCGCAGGGTTGCGATGTCGTCATAGACTTCAATCAGCATGAACTCTGCCTCCACGCCGTCAGCTAGCCCCTCCGAGGAGATCTCCGGTCTGGTTGAGCGGGTGACCTTCTTCAATGAAGAAAGCGGCTTCGCCGTGCTCCGGGTGAAGGTTCGAGGGCATCGGGAACTGGTTACGATCCTGGGCTCCTTGCCGTCTGTGAGTGCCGGTGAATGGTTGACGGCCGAGGGCTGGTGGGTACGGGATCGGGAGCATGGGCTCCAGTTCAGAGCTAAGGTGTTGAAAGCTGTCCCGCCAACCACAAGCGAAGGCGTGGAACGCTACCTGGCCGGAGGCTTCGTAAAGGGTGTCGGTCCGGTTCTTGCCAGGAAGCTGGTTTCGCATTTCGGTGCAGAGGTTCTCGGGATCATTGGGAACACCCCCCACGAGCTGGAAAGCGTCGATGGTATCGGGCCGAAACGCCGTGAGCGCATCGCCAGCGCGTGGCAAGAAGGAGTGCAAATACGCGAGATCATGCTCTTTCTGCATAGTCATGGGGTCAGTACGGGCCGCGCGGTCCGTATTTACAAGACATATGGGAATCTGGCCATTCAGACAGTCCGGGAAAACCCCTACACGCTGGCCAAAGAGATTCGCGGCATCGGTTTTGCCACTGCTGATCAGATTGCGCAGAGCGTTGGCATCCCCCGGGATTCGCAGAATCGTGCAAGGGCCGGAGTCGACCACGTCCTGCTTGGGGCAACCTCCGAGGGGCATTGCGCCCTTCCGCTGGAAAAGCTGAAGGCATCTGCCGTGAAGCTTCTTGAGGTGCCTGTGGAGACTGTCGAGCAGGCCATATCCCAGATGCTGACCAGCGGTTTCCTTCTGCTGGATGAGATCGATGGAGAGCCACTTGTCTTCCTCCCTCACATGAGAAAGGCGGAAGACGGTATAGCGATCAGGATCAGGGATCTGGCCACAGCCCCAGTGAGCTACCCAGAGATCGACATGGCAAAAGCCCTGCTCTGGTGTGAGGAGCGGACCGGCAAGGCGCTTGCTCCGAGCCAGCGGGATGCATTAAAAACCGCGCTGACAAACAGAACCGTCATTATCACCGGCGGTCCGGGTGTAGGCAAGACGACGCTTGTGAACTCAATCCTTCTGATTCTCCGGGCAAAGAAGGTGAAGTGCCTTCTGTGTGCACCAACTGGCAGGGCGGCGAAACGCCTTTCGGAAACGACGGGGCTGGAGGCCAGGACCATTCACCGTTTATTGGAAGTCGATCCGGCCACGGGCAGGTTTACACGGAATGAGGACAAGCCGCTGGAGTGCGACCTGCTCGTCGTAGACGAAACATCCATGGTGGATGTCCTGCTGATGTACGCACTTCTTCGCGCCCTCCCCAGGAACGCAGGGTTAATCATGGTGGGCGATGTGGATCAACTGCCATCGGTTGGTCCGGGCAACGTCCTGCGGGACCTGATAGACAGTGGGGTCATTCCGGTCGTGCGCCTGACCGAGGTATTTCGCCAGGCTTCCACGAGCAAAATTATTACCAACGCTCACCTCGTCCGCCAGGGGAAGATGCCCGAGTTACGGACAGCGGAAACCAGCACGGACTTCTATTTCATAGAGAGGGACACGCCTGAGGACATAGCGGCAACGCTGACGAGGCTTGTTCAAGACCGGATTCCCAATGCGCACAAGGTCAACGCGATCCGGGACGTCCAGGTGCTGTGCCCCATGAACCGCGGATCGATCGGAGTGCGAGAACTGAATATCGCACTTCAGGAACGATTGAATCCTGTTCGTCCTGGCGAGCCTGCTGCAGAGCGATTCGGCTGGCGCTTCCAGGCGCGAGACAAGGTCATTCAGACCGAGAACGACTACTCGAAGGAGGTCTTCAACGGCGACATCGGAACCATCGAAAAGATCGATCCCGTCGAGCAGGAAGTCCTCATCCGGTTCGACGACAGGCTGGTGACCTATGACTTCGGGGAGTTGGATGAGGTCTCACTGGCCTACGCGGTTACAATTCACAAGTCGCAGGGATCGGAGTTTCCCGCCGTGGTCATCCCGCTTGCCATGCAGCACTACATGTTGCTCCAGCGCAACCTGATCTACACGGGCATGACCCGCGCCAGGAAATTGCTCGTTTTGGTCGGGCAGAAGAAGGCCCTTGGCCTTGCGGTCCGTAACGATCAGTCACGGAAGAGGTACTCGGGATTGCTGAGCAGTTTGAAGCAACCGGGCTAACGGACCAGGAACGGTGAAGGTACGCTTGGGAGGTTTCTATATCGACCTGCGCCCAGAGATTCCGGTTCACTTTATTCTGGATCTTCAGGTCCATGCCCCAGGAACCAAAACTCGACCGGGTACGCCGTCGGCGCATCCGCAACGCCGAACGTAAACTCCACGAAGCCAATTTGCGCCTTGCGCGAGCGGAGCGCAGTATCAGGTATTGGTCCCGTATACTCGCCGACCTGAATTATGAGAAGACCTGTGAAGTCCAGCCACCGCTGTGGTCCGATGAGCCGGATGACCCGGTGGATTGATATTGGGAGAGCGCACTGCAGGCGCCGCCCGGAAAGTTGGCGATGATCGTGGAATCTGATGACGGCTCAAGGCGACCAGAGATTACCGGGGTCAAGGCGAATCGTGCAGGCAAAGTCGTGGGACTGCAGAGCGGTTATGCAGGCCCGGCGATCAGCGATCTATAGTTCCATTCGGACCCAAACTGACTGACCCGAACGATGAATCTGCGCGCTTTCGAAGGGAGTAACGACCATGCCGGATGCAGAGAAAGATGCAGTCGCCGCGGAGGTCGCAGCGCGGCGCCAGGCTTTCGATCTCGGACTGACAGACAAGCGAAAATACCCGATGCAGGAATTCAGGGCCTTCGTGCAGTCCGCACGCCGCTACATCGCGATGACCAAAGATGACCCATTGATTCACAGGAGTGTCGTTCGGGCGGTGAGTGGGCTTCGCGAATATCTGGAAGGCGAAAGGAAGCGAATCCCGGGGGATGTTCTCTTCGAGGCAGACAGGTTGGAGTGCTTGTTCTTTGCCGGCTACGATCCTTCATTTGAAGGCGATGAGCCCCCGGGGTTATGAGTGGCGGAGTGGGCTTTCATAGCGAGAGGGTCACCGTTACAGCTTCAGGTTTTCAGGCTCGATGAGTAGGTGTCCTGCTTCGCTTCTGGAGAATCTGAGTTCACGAACCGTCGGATTCGAGCCCTATGGCATCATTCACAGCGTTTTGAAAGCGCTGCTTGCAGCCCAGGTATCGCTCTGTGGTTTCGACCGAAACGTGCCCGAGGAGAAACTGAATCTGCTCCAGTTCGCCACCAGCCTGATGGCAGAGGCGGGCACATGTCCGGCGCAGATCGTGAGGGGCAAGATTGGCCAGGCCGCAGTTGGCGGCCCCCTCTTTGACGATGGACCAGATCACCTTTGGCGTGAAGCCATTTCCCCAGGTCCGTCCAGCTTTATTGATAGCGCGGAACATCGGGCCTGAGGTGATTCCGGCAGGGATCACCCATCTGTCAATCGCGTCTTTTACCCAGCCGGGCATTGGAACCGTCCGGATGTGACCGCCTTTTCCGTTCAGGTCGGCGATAACCCAATGTCCTTCCCGAAGTTGAATATCTTCAAGTTTCAATTGAGCGGCTTCTGCCCTTCTGAGGCCACAACCAATCAGGACGGCAATCATGGCGCAGTTCCGTCGCTCTTTGGGCGTGGATGTTCCGAACGCGGCAATCATGTGCCTGCCCTCCTCTGCGGTGAGCCAATTGCCGACGCGTACGCCAAGCCGGCGGGTACCCTTTACTCTGCGAATCCCGGCCGCCAGATCTGGACTGAGGAGGCCGCAATCGGCCGCCTCATAAGCCAAACGACGTACCGCGGCCAGCCTCAGGTTGATGGTCGACGGAGCATAGTGACGCTGTTCCAGCGTGATCCTGTACCGGGTCACGACTGTCTTGTTGAAGGCCAGCCGCGGCTCTGAGCAGTACCAGTCAATGAATTCGCGAATCGCGTGATCGTAGGAACGTTGAGAGCTGGGCGAGGTAAGACTGTTGAGTACAGCCGACTTCGACTGTTCGAGATCGGGGAGTTTCAGGACAGTCTTGGGAACCCGCTTCCGTTTGGATTTTGCCTTTCGCACCATTGGCACGGCCTCCTTTCAGCCGTGGCAATATGGTGGGCTCAACAAACATCTACTGAACACCAGGCACATCGTCGAGCGGAGGCGTGCCAGAATAGGGTCATCGGATGAAAACCCAGCACAAATGGCTGTTCAAACCCCGTCTCCGCGCCCGGGCATTCGGCTGGTGAGAGCAGAAAAGTCGCGAAGACGGATCTAGTCACGGCTGGCGACGGCGTCGTCGCCCTGATGGAACGGTTCTGGCCAGCCTTTCAGGAAATCGACACTTCCTCCGGCGCGCTCGGCGGCATGGTGGGTCGGGTACAGGAAGAACTACTGCCCATCCTGATTGCCGCAAGGCCGGATCAGAAGATCAGGAATGCATGGCTGGAACGCCTTTGGCAAGCCATCGAGGACGACGGAGTCGATTACCTTTCCGTCACCGCTGACCGCTGGGGTGAACTGTGCGCGTCTACGCAGGTCGCCAGTGATTGGGCAGATCGATTCCTCGATCCACTTCGCTCAGCCTGGTCCGGACCACAGCATAGGGGCTATTTCCGGGCAACCAGTGTGTGCCTGTCCAGCTTGTTGGCCGCAGGCCGACATAAAGAGCTATTGGACCTGCTTGCTCTCGAGAGACTGCCATTTTGGCATGACCGTAAATTCGGCGCGCGGGCGTTGCTTGCACAGGGGCAATGGGAGGAGGCCCTTGCGTATGCTGAGGGCTCACGGGGGCTCAATCAGCCGGATTCGGCTATCGACGCGGCGTGCGAACAAATCCTGCTCGATCATGGCCGCGAGGACGAGGCGTACGGGAAATATGCGCTGTCGGCAAATCAATCTTCTACCGGCCTGGCCACGTTTCGAATTATCAGCAAGAAGTATCCGGACCGCGACCCACGGCAAATCCTGCTGGATCTGGCCGCATGGAGCCACGACCCGGGACGCTGGTTTGCCGCTGCAAAAACTGCTCGATATTTCGACCTTGCCCTCGAATTTGCCCGCACAGGCCGCACCGATCCGCGGACTCTGTCCCGCGCTTCACGCGACATGCTCGACAAAGATGCGCGCTTCAGTCTCGAGACTGGCCGTCTCGCAATCCGCCGGATCGTAGCCGGACACGGTTACGATCTGACTGGATTGGATCTGATGGAAGCCCGCAGGCATTTCATGGCGGCCGCGCACGTCCTCGGCATCACGACGGAGGCCCGCGCAGAATTACTCGCCATAGCGGCAGAATATCCCGGAGGGTTCAGCGAGCTTCTGATCCGATATTCCTCTGAATCAACCGACACACGATAGATCTCGATGAATTCAATGTGCCTCAACTCTCAGCTTCGAGCGGAAGTCCCCGCGCGGACGAATGCTTCACAGATGCATCGGGCTGTTCTTCCGCCTCGTCAGCGTCACCGAATACCTCATCCCGGATGATTCGCTCCGTAGCCTCATTCAGGTATTCCTCGAGTGCTTGCGAAATCTCCTGATACTCGGGCCACAGTGTTCTGTTGATAAACGACTCGGGCGCTCGCACCACGACCGTCGAATACCGCTGGCGTGGATAGCGATATGGACGCAATCCGTAGCGGCGGCAGAGCGCGAGAAAAAGCCGGCGACTCCAGCGGTCTGGCAGACGAAAAATCATCTCAATGGGACGTTCCACGCTTTCGGCTGCGCGCAACGCCGCACGGACACGGTCGAGCGCTGCAGCAGCGGCATTACGCTCCCCTGCCGTTGCTGCCCCCTCGAACAGGGCCGCAATCTTGCGGAGTTTCTCGCGAAGTTCGTGCTCAGTGGTCAAAGATCCGGTCCCTCGGGGTCAGGTTGCGGAAAGAGTCTTCCAGACCTTCAGTGTAATCTCGGGTGGCTGCTACCCATTTGCAATGACACAGCCCCGTATAACGTTACTTATCAGGGTAAGCGACGGGGATCACAAGGTTTGACGACCGGTGGCAGATGGTTGATCACTCTTACCGTATCGCAGCATGAGACGACTCCGGCTCCACAGCAGGCCAGCTTC
>JAJZMO010000094.1 GCA_021798235.1 Acidobacteriota bacterium
GCGACGGCATTGCCATGGCAGCCCGCGCAGGCGCGGAGATTGCCGACATGGAGTTTTATCAGTTTCATCCCACGGCGTTGAGTCTGCCGGGCGTGCCCCGTTTTTTGCTTTCGGAAGCACTGCGCGGCGAAGGAGCCTGGCTGCGCAATCATCGAGACGAGCGCTTCATGCGTCGGTATCACCCATTGGCTGAGTTGGCCCCGCGGGACGTGGTGGCGCGCGCCATTGCGCAGGAAGGCATGGGAAGTCGCGCGGATGAGGCGCTGCCCGTCTACCTGGATATGCGGCACATTCAGGGCTTGGATCTCGCGCAGCGCTTTCCGGGTATCTCCACCTTTTTGCACCAGCATGGATTGGATCTGTCCCGCGATCGCATCCCGGTGCGTCCCGCTGCCCATTATTTGATGGGGGGAGTGCGCACGGATTTGGATGGAAGAACCTCGTTGCCCGGTTTGTATGCTGCGGGTGAGGTGGCTTGCACGGGTGTACATGGAGCCAATCGATTGGCCAGCAACTCGCTGCTGGAGGGATTGGTCTATGGTGCACGTGCAGGCGAGGCCATGCGCGCCGAACTCGCGCAGCAAAATTCTCAACACTCTCACGCACGCATCCCTGCAATGCACAAAAACGCAAAGAATTCTGAGTACCCTGGCGATTGCGAGTCACTGCGCACGGCAATTCGCGAGGCTATGTGGCGGGATGCGGGCCTGTTGCGTGATGCGAATGGGTTGGCGCGTGTGGCGCACAGGTTGCAAGCGATGGAGCCAGAACTGCCATCCGCACATACACGAGAGGGCATTGAATTGCGGAATCTCCACGGCGTGGCCAGTTTGATTGTCACCGCTGCGCTGGCACGAAAGGAATCCCGGGGAGCGCACGCCCGCACCGATTTTCCCGCGAAGCAAAGCGGACGGCCCTTGCACTCGTGTATCTGCGCGGGGCAGGTGCAGTGGATTGACTTGGATTCAACGGTTCGAGCCACGCTCCCCGCGCCGCATCTGTAGCAGGGAAGCTGTCACACTCACCGTTAGAATCATTCCCAGCGCGGCCAGAGAAGCGACGGCAGAGATGGGCCAAATCGGGGCCAGGAGCAGTTTGGCTCCAGCCAAGAATAGAATGAGCGCCAACCCATAATGCAAAAGAGTAAGTTGCTCCAACAGGCCCGCAATCACAAAATACAGTGCGCGCATGCCAACCACGGCAAAAATGTTGGAGGCGTAGACAATAAAAAAATTATGGGTCACCGCAAGCACGGCGGGGATGGAATCTGCGGCGAAGAGCAGATCGACTGCCTGTATCAATAGCAGTGCAAATATAAATTTCTTGCTCTTCCACGGATGCGGATTGCTCCCTTCTGGGGCTGGAGAAATTCGCAGGCCCATCCACTGCTCCAGCCTGTTCATCCATCGCGGTTTCTGTTGCTGTCTGCGGGTCAGCAGCATCTGCGCAGCGGTTAGGATTAAAAATCCACCCATGAACATCTGCGCCCAGAAGAATTTCTGAAATAAGGAAACGCCAGCAGCAATCGCACAGGCACGCAAGAGCACAGCGCCAGCCAGTCCCCAAAAGAAAACGCGGCGTTGTTGTTGCGCATTCAGTTGTAAGGAGGTAAAGAGCAGTAGGAAGACGAATAGATTGTCAATGCTCAGCGCTTCCTCAATGCCGTAGCCAGCCAGATATTCTGTTGCCGCCTGTTGTCCCAGAGCATGACCGACAACCCAGCTAAACAACAACGCGGCTGCAATCCACAAGGCCGCAGCCCAAGCCGCAGAGCGCATGGTTGCTGCTGCAGAAACAGAATCGTTGCTGCTTGTCCTGCGGCGAATCCATGTATCCGCACAGAAAAGAACAACCAGCAAAAGGTGCAATCCAGCCCACAACCATTCCGGCTTAAGCGGAAACATAGGCTGATGGTATCGCAGGAACGAGAAATACAATGAGGAAATCCATAGGAAATATCGAGGACATCCATTCTTTCGGATGGGCGTCTGCTGGTTGGGTTGGCTGCTGACCATTCAAAGAATGGCGGTGCTCAATGCCAGGCGCAGCGTCCAAGATGAAATGGCGAACAAAAGTTTTGATCACCAATGCGATGCAGTTGCGAGCAGGGAGGATTGCATCTCCGAATGTGCGGAACCTGGATCTGCGCGGGAGTCTGCTTCCAATTGATGGCGCAAATCCGCCCAGGTTGCTATGGAGACCTGAAGAAAGGATCGGGTTAAGCTGGGGTCAAAATGTGTGCCTGCGCAGCGTTCAATCTCTCGGAGTGCGGCTTCAAAACTTTGGGCGGGTCGATATGTGCGATTGCTGGTGAGTGCATCCAACGTATCCGCCAAGGCAAAGATGCGCGCACCCAGCGGAATTTGATCGCCGCGCAGCCGATCGGGAAATCCCTGCCCATCGTAACGCTCGTGGTGGTGGCGCACGATTTGCGCCGCCGGGCGCAGAAAGCGGATGCGATTCAAGATTTGCTCGCCCGTGACGGCGTGGGATTGCATCCGATTTACCTCTGCTGGCGTGAAGGCCCCGTGGCGAAACAGCAGTGGATCCGACAGGCCGATCTTGCCGAGATCATGCAAAAGCGCAGCACGCTCCAAGTGGGGGAGCAGGCTCTCCGGATACTGAACCATGCGGGCAAAATACGCCGCGTATGCTTGCACGCGCAGCGCATGGGGAATGCAGTCGGCCTCGCGCAGTGCGAGCACATCCAGCAACGCATCCACAATCGAGTCCTCCAGATGCTCCATCTCCTCTTGCAATTGCTCTTGGTGTTTTTTGTAGAGATGCATCTGCTCTTGCAGGTATGCAGCGCTTTGCTCTTCCTGCCGTTGCTCCAAGAGTCGAACGTGGCACTGTTCCAGCGTTTGCAACAGTTGCGCGGGCTGCACTGGCTGGACGAGCAGTGCCTGCACCTGTAGCGGGGCCAGCGCGGCCAGTAGGGACGCATCCATGCTGCTGAGCAGCACAATACTGGCAAGCATTAGCCCGCTGCCCTGCACAAACCGCAACACCTCCAACCCAGTCGGCACGGCGGAATCCAGATAGACCAAAACCATGTCCCAGGAGGATTCGGTCAGATGCTCGCGAACGGCATCCAGCGTATCGGCCACGCCAAGGATGGCTCCGTAGGGTTGCAGCGTCTGCCTTAAGAGATGCAGATCTGCTGCGCCGGAGCGGTAAACGAGCAGCCGGAGTGCTTGGTTTGCAGGGAAGGCCGCGACAAATTCCAGCCTGTTTGCAGACGGGGAATCCATGTAGGCAACACGGTGGACGGAGTCGTTTTGCATGGTTTGCCTTGTGTTTGTGGCACACAATTCGTGCCACTGAATTCCGTATCGGCATTTTTGTCGGTCGCAACAGAAATAAGTTTCACTTCGGGACAGTCTTCCACCATTCCCAAAAAAGTTATCCACATTTTCCTAAACTGCTGCTTTGTATTGAATCCTCTTGATTTTCGGCCCAATGTGTAAATGCGCAGCCGGATTTTCCAGAGTCAGTGCCTCAAAGTCAGGGCAGGGACGCGGTTGCTACGAAATTGAGCAGAAAAGCTGAATGGGGCTGCAGTTGCGCCAAGGAAGCAAGCCACCTTCAGCCATTGGAATCGGAAAGATATTCAGGGGGATAGGATGCGCGTGCTGATTGTGGAAGACGACCCGGCGTTGGGCGCATTGCTGGCGCGCACGTTCCAATCGGATGGCCATGCCGTCACCCGTGTGCAGGATGGAGATGCAGCGCTGCAGGCCTGGGGGGAGACGAGTTTTTCACTGTTGATGCTCGACTTGAACCTGCCTACACGCGATGGCATCGAAGTTTTGCAGCAGATTCGTTCTGCCAGTGAAGCGGCCATCTTGGTTTTAACTGCGCGCGCAGAGGCGGAGGATCGGCTGCGCTGTTTGGAACTGGGCGCGGATGATTTTCTTGCCAAGCCGTTTTCGCTGCGAGAACTGCAACTGCGCAGCCGCCGATTGCTGGCACGTGCCTGCAACGGAGCGGCCAGCGTATTGCGTTGTGGGGATTTGGTTTTGGATCGCGTGCGGCGCACGGTCGAACGCGGCGGAGTTTCCATTGATTTAACAACGAAAGAATTTGCATTGCTGGCTTATTTGCTCGAACACCGCGGCGAGTGTGTCTCGCGGGCGCATCTACTGGAACAGGTTTGGCAGATGCACCCGGGCGT
Organism: Acidobacteriota bacterium; assembly: GCA_021798235.1. The sequence goes on from JAJZMO010000094.1 coordinate 4,178, forward strand.
CAACACAAACGTGGTGGATGTCTACATCAATTACCTGCGCCGCAAGCTGGACGAAGGCAGCAGGGAAAAGCTGATTCACACGATGCGTGGCAATGGATACATGCTGCGCGAGGGTTTGGTTCAACCCGTCTAGGCTCGCTGGAGCTTGGCGGATTTTTTTTGCCGAGGTTGCCTTATGCAAATGTCCCATGCTCGCACTTTGGCTGCGAGGACGGCGATGCTGGTCAGCGCCGATGTCTCCTTGCGGCAGCGTTTATCGGAAACATTACTAGGAATGCGTTGGCAGGTGCGCGAAGCCGCAGGCGGGGCTGAGGCGCTTAGTTATCTCGAAGAGAATCCCTGCGAAGCCTTGCTGCTGGACGCCTGGCTGCCCGATCTGGAGGCACAGGAACTGGCGGCGCATCTGCGCGCTTTGTATCCCGCGTTGGATTTGATCTGCATGGATGAACCCGCCCCTGCAACAGGGGGAGCGCGCAGCAGCCGCAGAAATGAATTGCTCTTTGCTTTGCATCGTGCACAGCAGGAGGCAACCGGCGATTGCGCTGTGGCAGGGAGCGTCTGGCCGCAAAGCCCGCGTGGCCCGAAGCGTGTAGTCAGCCTGGCACCGCACGGTGTGCGTGCTCCGCAGACGCATGGCATCGATCCAGCGGCGGGTTTTGTTTCGGAGAAGAGCATCCTGGCAGGGAAAAAATCCGTGGCGGCATCCCAACCCCTGCAGATGCCGGGAACAATTGCTGGGATGCGCAGTGAGTGCATGGACGTCGACGTGGAGGGATCCATCCACGATGGATCTGTCCACAAGGATGCAAAGAACAAAGATGCGAAGAATGTCGATCCATCCATCGTGCGCCCCAACCACTGGGGCATCCCGGAACTGATTGGACGCAGCAAGGCGATGGAGACACTGGCGCAGCACATTCGTCTCGTTGCGCCGCGCAAAACCACCGCGCTGATTGAAGGGCCAACGGGAAGCGGCAAGGAGCTGGTGGCGCACGCGCTGCATCGGTTAAGTCCACGGGCGAACCGTCCCTTTGTGGTGCTCAATTGCGCCGCGATTCCCGACGCGCTGCTGGAAGCCGAACTCTTTGGCCACACGCGCGGAGCTTTTACGGGTGCCGTGCAGACGCGCGTGGGCCGCATCGAGGCCGCGCATGGAGGCACACTGTTCCTGGACGAGATTGGCGAAATGCCGCTGGCACTGCAAGCCAAGATGCTGCGCTTTTTGGAGGCAGGGGAGGTGCAGCGCATCGGCGAGAATAAACCAATTCAGGTGGATGTGCGCGTGATTGCGGCGACGCATCAACCGCTGGCCCAGCGTTCGGAGGCGGGCGCTTTCCGCTCAGATCTGTACTATCGGCTCTCCGTCTTCACGCTGCACACCGCGCCGCTCTCAGAGCATGCCGAGGACATTCCCATGCTGGCCACACACTTTTTGGAGCTTCTGGGACAAAAAGAGACGGCCAAGAGAATTGCGCCAGAGGCGATAGCGCGCCTCTGTGCGCACAACTGGCCGGGCAATGTGCGCGAATTGGCCCATGTGGTCGAGCGCGCCTACATTCTGGCCGAAGGCCGCGGCGAAATTACCGAGGAGGAGATTCACTTTTCCTGAGGGTGCGCTGTGGCTGCGGCTCACCACAATCGACAAGGATCCGCGCCGCATGCGGCTCAACCGTGGCGGCGCAATCTTTTCCAAAGCGGGACGATTCTGAGCGTTCTCTTAGGAAAAAGCCGGGAAAACTGGCCCTCCTACTGCTCATCGGTAGGTTGAGGGAAGACAGGATCGGCGATGGCAGGCAATTCGACTGCTACGCAGATCAGACAAGGCTAAAACGGGAAGCGGCGATGCAGATTACGACACCACTGACGGATGTGCTGGGCAAGTATCTAGACCTGACGGCGCTGGAGTTTAAGCTGACCAGCAGCAACGTGGCCAATCTGGACACGCCCGGCTACCGCACTATGGGCATCGACTTCGCCAGTGAGTTTGCTGCAGCCACATCGGATGCAATGGCCAAACGGCAGGCAGAAAACGTGGATGCAGCGATGGCACCCGCCTCGCACACGCCGCACATCTTAGCCGTCGATGGTCTGCTGGAGCGTCCCGATGGCAACAATGTCTCGATGGATCGGGAAGGTTTGCAATTGGGCGAGGAGCAACTGAAATACAAAACGGGCGTGGAGCTGCTCAAAGAGCAGTTCACGGAAGTTCGCAATGCGATTCAAGAGAAGTAAGGCGCACAGGCTGGCGCTGGCAGGAGGGCAGAGATGAATCTTTTTGGAGTGATGGACATCAGCGGATCGGCACTGGAGGCCGAGCGCGCACGCGCCGAAGTGGTGGCGGCCAACATGGCCAATGCCGAGACGACGCGCACGCCCCAGGGAGGCCCATATCAGCGGCAGCATGTGGTCTTTGCATCAACAGCCGTCGATCAGCCATCCAGCTTTGCCCAGGCCATGCTCTCGCAGAGCGGGATTCAGCCTGCCACGGTTCCGCAGGTGGGCGCGCCCAACTCGGGACTGCAGACGCCGGGCGTGCAGGTGGCCGCAGTGGTCAGCGATGGTTCCGCACCCTTGCAGCGCTATGACCCCGGACATCCCGATGCGGATAAGAATGGCTATGTCTCCTATCCCAATATCAACCCGCTCAGCGAGATGGTGGATCTGATGGGCGCGGAGCGTTCCTACGGAATGAATGTTTCCGCCGTAACCGCCTCCAAAAGCATGATTAGCGAAACGATGACGATTCTGGTCTGACCGGGATGGAAGCAAGCCTGCGGGTGCGGATGCAACGGAAGCGCGTAGCTAGGTACGGAGACGAAGTAGGTACGGAGACGAAGAACGATGAGCGCGATACCCAATTTGCAGCAGGCCGCACAAGCGATGAACACCGCGCAGACGGGCGCGTCCTCTTCTCTGGATGCGCTGTCGAAGTCTGCCGGGCTGGGATCGAGCGTAAGTACCACCGGCTCGCCCTCCTACAACGCTCCCTTTGCCGATGTGCTGCATGAAGCCATCGCCAAGACGAATGATTTGAATACGCAGGCAGCGCAGGCCGTCACCGGATTGCTCTCCGGACAGGGCGTGGATGTGCATACGGCCATGATTGCCACGGAAAAATCTGACTTGGCCTTTGAGATGATGCTGGCGCTGCGCAACAAGGCGGTTGGCGCCTATCAACAGTTGATGGGGATGCAGTTTTAGGCGATGCGTTTGGTGCAGGCCAGCGGAATGAAATGCGGGAGAAGGATGCGACGGCAGAAGGGAACGGGCGATGAGTGAGACCAAGACCGAAACGCAGCATGCGGCCTCAACCTCGCTGGTGGCGCGCGTCGAACAGTCCATCGACGGCAGCGCTCGTGCAGTGCAGGATCGTCTGAAATCCTACTCCAGCCGTCAGAAGATGGGCATGGCGCTCTCGCTGACCCTATTACTCGGCGTCATCGGCGGCATCTTTTATCTCATCTTCAAGCCAGACACGCGGCTGCTGCTGAGCGGCTTGACGCCGCAGGATGCGCAGCAAGTGGAGCAGGAGCTGAACGCCGCTGGCATCACGTATGAAGTTTCGCCGGATGGAGCCAGCATTCGTGTCCCGGCCAGCTCCTTAAACAAGGCGCGCTTGGAAGTGGCGGGCAAGGGATTGCCCTCCAGCGGACGTCTGGGCTTTTCGCTCTTCGACAAACCGAACTGGGTGGGATCGGAGTTTGATGAGCGTGTCAATTATCAGCGTGCGCTCGAAGGAGAGTTGGAGCAGACCATCGGCTCGCTTGACGCCGTGCAGTCGGCGCGGGTCCACATTGTCTTGCCACACGACTCCCTCTTCACCGATGAGCAGCGGGCAGCCAAGGCCAGCGTGATGCTCAAGCTGCGCCGTCGGTTGAGTGACGATGAGGCCGCCTCCATTCGCAATCTGGTGGCCGGAGCCGTGGACACGCTGCGTCCCGATCAGGTGACGCTGGTCGATGCCGATGGCCGCCAGCAACTGGGGCCGAAGAGCGCCGAGGCGCAGCAGGCAGCCTATGAGCAGGTGCTGACCGACAAGCTGATCGCCACGCTGGAGCCGGTGGCTGGTGAGGGCAACGTGCGCGCCTCCGTGACAGCGGACTTTGACAGTGGCAGTGAAGACGATCTGGATGAGGTTTATGATCCGGCGCGTGTGGCCACCACCGCGACGCAGCGCACGGACGTCAGCAGCGGTGGTCAGACGTTGCCGAGTGGCGTGCCGGGCACGGCCAGTAATGCGCCCAACGTCAAAGCCCCTGTCTACCCACAGCAAACCGCGCCGCCGCAAAGCTCGCATCAGGAGAACGACAACTACGCCGTCTCCAAGCATGTGCATCATCGCATCCAGGGGCCGGGCAGCGTGCGCAGAATTACGGCAGCGATTCTCATTAATGATCGCGCCGTCTCCGCAGCCAACGGCAAAAACCTTGTCTGGCAGCCGCGTACGCCAGAGGATTTGCATCAATTGCAGTTGCTGGCCCAGGCGGCCATTGGCTTTGATGCCCAGCGCGGCGATCAGGTGACGGTGGAGAACATGAGCTTCCTCAGCAATGAGGGGGAGCCGCAGCCGGGCACGATGACACGGCTACTCAATCAGGCTGGTGGCCCGGCCGTGGCGCTGCGGTATGCGTTGTTGAGTCTGGCGTTTATTTTGGCGTTGTTCCTGATTGTGCGCCCGGTGCTGAAACTAATGCGACAGTGGACCAAGCCGGTGGTGCAGACGATGGCCATGGATGCAAGTGGTCACATGGTCGCACTTCCCGTAGCCCATGTAGCTGAGGAATCCGGGCAACCCATGCTGGACCAGACGCATGATTTGGCCGCAGAGCGGAAACAGGCTCGGGCACAATTGCTCTTCGACAAGGTGGCCGACTATGTGCGCAAGGAGCCGACGCAAAGCGCGCGCCTGTTGCAAAGCTGGCTACATACCCCGGGGGTATAGGGGCGCGCGCAGGCGCAGAAGTTTTTTAACGAAGACGATGGAGAGAGACGATGGCGACCGCAGCTCCGCTTCCCGCTGAACAGAACGCTCCCCCCATGCTTCCGTCCGAGTCCACGCCTGTGCCTTCCAAACACAAGGCCAGCGAGCGGATGTCTCCCATCCGCAAGGCGGCCATTTTGATGGTCACGCTGGGGGATGAGCTGGCGCGCATGATTTATCCACAACTATCCGAAACGGAATTGCAGTCTCTGACGGAGGAGATTGCCAACGTGCGCGATGTGCCACCCGATGCAGCGGTGGAGATATTGGAAGAATTCTATGAGTTGGTGGAAACGCAGCAGTACATGGTGCATGGAGGCATCGAGTACGCCACCAAACTGTTGGTGGACAGTCTGGGGAAGCAGCGCGCAGAGGATTTGCTCAACCAGGTCCGGCGGGCACAAGAGGCCACACACGGCGATCTGGCCATGCTGCAAAAGGTCGATCCTTTGCAGTTAAGCAAGTTCTTGGAAGGCGAGCATCCGCAGACGGTGGCCTTGGTGCTGGCGCATTTGGATCCCAAGCGGGCCTCTCAGGTTTTGCAGCAGTTGGCCGATGGCCAGCGTGTGGACTCGGTGCGCCGCCTGGCGGAGATGCAGCAGTTTTCACCAGAGATGGCACAAAAGGTGGCTCTGGTGTTGCACAGACGGCTGGAATCGTTGGGAGACATGGGCCGCAAATCCTACTCCGGATTTAAGGCTGTGGCCGATCTGCTCAATCGTTTGGATTCGACGGCGGCCAAGGCGATTCTGGAGCACATCGAGGCCGACAATCCCAAGCTGGCGATCAGCATTCGCAACTTGATGTTTACCTTTGAAGATCTCATCACGGTTCCTGCAAACAGCATTCGAGAACTTGTGGGACAGGTGGACAAGAAGTTGCTGGCCACTGCGCTCAAAGGTGCCAACGACGAGCTGAAGGCGCATTTGTTCAAGGCGCTCAGCTCCCGTGCTGTGGAGATGTTGCAAGAAGACATGGAAGTGATGGGGCCGCTGCGTGTACGC
>JAJZMO010000258.1 GCA_021798235.1 Acidobacteriota bacterium
TCTTCGGCATGGCTGCGGACTTACTACTGCATCCGCAATTCCGCGCCGACAAGTTGCAACTGGCCCAGCAACAGGAGGAGACCGGCATCATCCGCCGCAATGACAGCGCGAGCGCCATTGCGCGGCGCAAGGCGCTCCAGCTTGCCTACGGCCAAAACAATCCATACGCGCGCATCCCAGAGTTTGCCACCGTGCAGGCTGTCACGCTGGCGGATTTTGACCAGTGGCACGCGCGCACCGTCGCGCCCGCCAATATGATCGTCGGCGTCACCGGCGACTTTGACTCCACCGCCATGGAGCAGAAGCTGCGCGCAGCCTTCGGCTCCCTGCCGCGCGGCACGGCGTTTGTCTCTGCGCCCAAGTCATTCACTCCGGCGCAAAACGGCGTTTATTTCGTGCAAAAAGACGACGTGGATCAAAGCAATATCTGGCTCGTCGGCCTGGGCACAGAGCGCAACAATCCCGACTATTACGCGCTAACAGTGATGAATGAAATCTTCAGCGGAGGCTTTGGCTCGCGCCTCTTTCAATCCGTGCGCACGCGGCTCGGCCTGGCCTACTCCGTCTCCGGCGCGTACGGCGCAGACTATGGCCACCCCGGAATTTTTTATGTCGCAGCAGGCACAAAAAGCTCCAGCACCGTGCAGGCCATCCAAGCCATGCTGCAACAGGTGCGCGCGCTGAAAACCCAGCCGCCCACCGCCGATGAGCTACGCAAGGCCAAGGATCAGATACTCAACTCCTACATCTTCCACTACGATTCCCGCGCAAAAATTCTGCGCGAACAGGCCAACTTGGCCTTCTACAACTACCCGTTGGATTTTCTCGATCAGTATCGCGCAGGCATTGAGCGGGTCACCGCTGCCGATGTAACGCGCGTGGCGCAGAAGTACGTCCACGCCAGCAAGCTGGCAACGCTGGTGGTCGGCAATGCCCAGCAATTCGGCACGCCGCTCGACACGCTGGGGCCAGTTAAAACGATGGACATCACCATTCCCCTGCCGCCAGGCCTACAGGGGCAATAGCCATTTCATTTCGACACCTCAAGTGTTCGATCGGCAATCTTGGGGTGTCGCTGGACAGACAACGAGCGACGTAGTCGATTTTTTCGTACTGCGCTCGGTCTGGATGCACAACTTCTTCATTCTTGCGACAATCATCTTGCGGACTCAATTTCTCGGAGGATGATTCATGTCACAGATGCTTTCTCTCAAGACCAGCGATGGCCACACACTCGACGCCTATCTGGCCCAACCCAAGAGCGCGCCCAAAGCCGGCGTTGTCGTTTTGCAAGAGATCTTCGGCATCAACCCGCATATTCGTTCGGTTGCAGATGTTTACGCACAGCAGGGCTATCTCGCTCTTGCGCCTGCGCTCTTTGACCGTGCGCGCAAGCATGTCGAATTGGCCTACGACACCACGGGCATGCAGGAAGGCTTCGCCATTGCCAAATCACTGCCGTTGGCCGAAACGCTGGCCGACGTCCAAGCCGCGATTGACTACCTGCGCCAACAACCGGGCATACAGAAGGTGGGCGTCGTTGGTTTTTGCTGGGGCGGAAAATTAGCCTGGCTCAGCAACACGCGCCTGCGCGGCGTCAGCGCCACGGCCTCGTATTATCCCGGCGGCATTCAGGAGTGCATTACAGAAAAGGCGCAGTGCCCGGCCATCTTTCACTTTGGCGCTCTGGACACGCACATACCGCAAAGCGTGATCGATACGGTGGAGCACGAATATCCCGGCTTCCCTGTCTATAAATATGAAGCTGGCCACGCCTTCAACCGCGACGTGGACCCGAATGTTTACAAAAAAGAGATTGCCGCTCTGGCCCTGCAACGCACCTTGGCACACCTGCAGGAGCATTTGAGCTAACTGCGGCCGCAAGCCGCAACAGATGCCATCCCTGCACATGCCCCTCTACTGTGACGTCGCGCTTCCAGTTCCCGTCGATTCCCTCTTCACCTACACCGTAGAGGGGCCAGCACCGGAGCTGGGTGCGCGCGTCATGGTCGCCTTTCGCAGTGAGCAAATGCTTGGCGTCGTTGTGCGCCTGCATTCTCAGCCACCCGCAGGACAGGAAAAAAATCTCAAGCCCATCCTGCGCGTTGTCGATGTGGAGCCGGTGCTCACCGCGCCTCTGCTCGAACTGGGCCAGTGGATTGCGCAATACTATCTTGCTCCGCTGGGTGAGGTGCTGCGCACCATGCTTCCACTGCAAGCGGAGCTGCGCCAGCGCACATCCTACCGCATCACTGAACTCGGACGCCGCACGCTCGCCACGCAATCCCAGGCCTTGTTCCACACGCCCGGGGATGCCGGTGCAGCCAATCTCGAATACGCGGTCTTGGAGCAACTTGCCGCCGGAGGCGGTGTGGCCACTGCAACGTCGCTGAAGAAATCGAAGACCGACGCGGCCATGCTGCAAAGCCTTCTGCGCAAGCGTTGGATTGAGCGCGACTCCGCCGCTGAATCTCGCGCGGTACACCGCACCGTTTCCATTGCCGTGCTGGTGGAAAATCTGCGTCTGCCTAAGCTCAACGCAAATCAGCAAATTTTGCTCGCAGAACTTGCTGGCGCACAGGCTCGCTTGCCTGTACAAACACTGGCGCAACTTCCCGTGCCCAAAACCACATTGGCCACACTGGTGCGGCGGGGACTCGTGTGCATCGAGGAGGTCCCAGCCGCATCTCCCTTTGCACAATCAGCTGCTGTACGTGCTGGGCTTTCCTCGACACATGTATTGAACGCAACGCAAGCCGATGCGCTCCAGACAATCTCGGCCAATGTGCAAGCGGGCCGCTTTTCCTCCTTTTTACTGCATGGCATTACTGGCTCTGGCAAGACCGCCGTCTATCTGGCGGCGATGCGTCGCACGCTGGATGCAGGCCGCGGCAGTCTGCTTCTGGTACCAGAAATTGGGTTGACTCCGGCGATGGTTGCACAGATGCAAGCTGTCTTCGGGGATCAAGTCGCGTTGCTCCACTCCGCACTCACGCCTACTGAGCGGGTGGAACAATGGCGTCGCATTCACAACGGAGAGGCTCGCGTGGTTGTTGGCACGCGCTCGGCGGTCTTTGCACCCCTGCGCGATCTTGCTCTCGTGATTGTCGACGAAGAGCACGACTCCTCGTACAAGCAGGCCGAGATGCCACGCTACCATGCACGGGATGTTGCAGTCATGCGTGCGCGGCTGCATCAGGCCACCGTCGTACTCGGCTCAGCCACGCCATCGCTGGAATCTTGGTCGAACGTTGAACGCGGCAAATACACACTGCTCTCCATGCCGCAGCGAGTTGCGGATCGTCCACTGCCAGAGGTGACGCTGATTGACATGAGGCAGGAGTTCCGTGAGGTTGGACAAGAACAACTGCTTTCACGAGCGTTGCACACGGCCATCGAGGAAACCCTTGAACGCGGCGAACAAGTGATGCTGCTTCTGAATCGGCGTGGATATTCCTATGTTGTGCTCTGCCGTGCGTGCGGCGCAAAACTCGAATGTGAAAATTGCGCCATTTCACTGACCCATCACAAATCCGTGGAGGACTCTTCTGCTCTTGCCACCGCCGGCCAACGATTGGAGTGCCATTACTGCGGCTTTCGTCGCACCGTTCCCAAGCGCTGCCCATCTTGCGACAGCGAGCACCTCTACTCCTTTGGCGTTGGCTCCCAACAAGGGGAAGAGCGTCTGCGTGCGATGTTTCCTGCAGCCAGAATCGCGCGCATGGACCGAGACACCATGCGCGGCCACAGAGATTTTGAGCGTGTGCTGACGCAACTGCACCGTGGAGAAATCAACATGCTCGTCGGCACACAAATGATCGCCAAAGGCCATGACATGCACGGCGTCACGCTGGTCGGGGTGCTGGGTGCAGATCATGCTCTGGGCCTGCCGGACTTTCGCGCCGCTGAACGCGTCTTTCAACTGATCACCCAAGTTGCCGGACGCGCCGGACGCGGCGAGCGTGCTGGCCGCGTGCTGGTGCAAACTTACTATCCTGACCACTACGCGATTCAACAGGCCGCAGCGCACAACTATGCAGCCTTCGCAACGCAGGAGCTGCGTTATCGCAAGCTGCTGCATTATCCGCCCGCTGCCGTGCTCACCAACATTCTTTTGGAACACACCGACGAGCAAAAGGCAGCGGGCTGGGCCCGGCAAATAGGCCGCTGGCTAGAGCAGCATCCGCACCCGCATGTGCGTGTATTAGGACCTGCCGCCGCGCCCATCGCGCGCATCAAGCGCATTCACCGCTTTCATCTCATCTTGAAAAGTTCCAGCCGCAAAGAATTGGCTCTGCTCGTCCGCAGTCTGCTGGATTTTGCCGCACAGTCCGAGATTCCCCGTCGGGCCCTGACCATCGACGTGGATGCCCTGCACTTGATGTAACGGCTAGCGCGGAATGTCGCGGTGTACGCACTTTACGCGATAACCCGCGCTGGTCAACAATTTTTTTACCCGCTCAGCCACCATCACAGAGCGATGCTGCCCACCAGTACAACCGAAGGCGATCGACAAATAACTCTTGCCTTCCTGCATGTATTGCGGAAGCAAGAAGAGCAAAAACTCATGCAGCCGTGCGATAAATTCCTTGGTCGCAGGAAAGCGATTGATGTAGCGCACCACGGGCGCATCGCGTCCTGTGAGCGGACGAAACTCCGGAACGAAATGCGGATTCGGCAGAAAGCGCACGTCGAAGACCAAATCGGCCTCTTGTGGAATGCCATGCTTGTAGCCAAAGCTGATGGCCGAAACTAAAAGATTTTTATCTCCGACATGCTGCGACTGGAACAACCCATTGATGTGCGCACGCAGTTCATGCACGTTGAAACGCGTGGTATCAATGACCACGTCTGCCAGGTCGCGCAGCGGCTCCAGCATCTTGCGTTCAGAGTGAATCGAGCGCAGCACCGTGTTGCCATTGCCCAGCGGATGCGGACGGCGCGTCTCAGAAAATCGTCGCACCAAGGCGTCCTCTGCCGTCTCCAAAAAAACCACCCGAGTGGGCAGCATTTGTCGAATTTTGCGCAACGCCGCCGGCAAACGCTCCAGTTGTGCGCCTTCGCGTATGTCCACCACCAGCGCCGCCTGCCGCGTCTCCGGAGATTGGCGAATCAGGTCTGCAAACGGCTCAATCAAATCCACGGGAAGATTGTCGACCGCATAGTAGCCCAAGTCCTCAAATGCCTTGAGCGCGGAGAGTTTGCCGGAGCCGGATAGCCCGGTCAAAATCACCAGCTCATTGCCCGCTGCACGCTGATCCTTCAGCGCCTTCGTGCGCTTGCTGTTGCGAGCAACACTCGTCTTCTGCACGCGTGCCAACTTCTTGCTCTTGGCTTTCATGCGGTGACACCCTCACTCTTTTCCCGTGTGCGCATTGCTGCTTTCTGGTTACGGGACTTCGATCAACTGCACGGTTCCACTCTTCGTCCGATGCAATACCTTCACATCGCCAGCGTGATCACGAAAGACAAATACATCTCGATCCTTATATTCCGCTTCTTTCACCGCCTCGTGGATGGACATTGCATGCTTCGCCACGGACTCCTTGGAAGGAATCACATGCAGTTCCGCTGCGATGTCTTGCGCATCCAAAGCAACATTCGCGCTCGGCTTTAGCTTCGCATTGGCTTGGCTGGATGTGGCTTTCATCGCAGTTTCTTCCTTGCCATGGCGGTGCGCGTCGATCTTGCGTCCCTTGCTGCGCAGCGCTTGCTTCTCCACTTTGTCCAGTGCCGCGCGCAGCGCAGTACCAGAGTCCGCCGCTTCAGCCAAACCCACAATCATTTGCAGTTTGGTCTTTATGGCAACTTCCACCGCGTGCCCGTATTTCTCTTGGGAAAATGTCACATGCGCGCTGGCGCTGCGGCCCACCACCTTCTCAATCCGGCTCAATCCCTCTTCTGCCATGGCCCTTAGGCCTTTGGTAACCTTCTGCCTTCGTCCGGTAAATTCAGCCTGCATGCAACTTCTCCTTGCTGGTTGTTTTCATTTTTCTAGTGATCTTTGGATTCTGTTGGCTTGATGATGACAAACTGGAGTGCAATTCATCAACCTATCGACATATTAACTGCGCACACGCCGTTGGTGTGTGCTGGGAATCCCTAAGTCCTCACGATATTTGGCCACAGTACGCCTGGTAACGTTAATGCCCTGCTCCCGCAAAGCTAGCGCGATGGCATCATCCGTCAACGGCTTGCTTTGGTCCTCCTCTTCGATCATCTTCTTCACCTTGAGCTTGAGCAAGAGCAAGGGCGTCTCTGCGCCCTCCGGGCCATTGACGCCTTCAGAAAAAAAGTAGCGCAGCTCAAAAACCCCTTGCGGAGTGTGAACATATTTGTTGGCTACAGCGCGGCTCACCGTAGAAGGATGCACACCAATCTCCTCTGCAACCTCCTTAATCATCATCGGATGCAGCGCCTCCACGCCATTTTCCATGAATTCCTGCTGGCGTTGAACGATCGCCTCACACGTGCGCAAAATCGTGTTCCTGCGCTGCTCAATGTTACGCATCAATTGAATGGCTGAGCGATAGCGTTCCTTCACGTAATCGCGCACATCGCGATCCGCACCGCCCTGCGTAATCATGCGCCTATAGCCCTGGTTCAGGCGCAGCGTGGGCAGATCATCCTCGTTCATCACGACCACATATTCCCCATCGCGCTTTACAAAAGCGACGTCCGGCTCAATCAGCCGCGCCTCTTCACGGTTGTAGCGACGTCCCGGTCGTGGATCCAAACTGCGGATCAAATCGATTGCCATTTGCACGCGCGCACTGGTACTGCCGGTCAGCTTAGCCAACTCGCGCAGATCGCGTTTTTGCAAATGGGACAAATGATCGGAAATGATTGCGCGTGCCAAGGCATCCACCGCCTCCGCTTCGCTGTGCGCCAGCGCTTCTGATACATCTTTTTGCAGTATGGCAGAACCGCTTCTACTCGCCCCGGCAGCATTCAACAGCGCAGCTTCATGCCCGCGTTGGTCGATCTGGATGAGCAAACACTCCCGCAGATCCCGCGCTGCAATGCCGGAAGGATCAAAGCCACGCACGATGCGCAGTGCCTCGGCCAGCGCATCCCGCAGCGCTGCTGGATATGTATCGGCTGCTTTTTCTTGCAGGATGGCCGGAGTCTCCGGAGCATGCGGCACATCCGCATGCAGCTGCATACCTGCCATATTCTCGGACAGAGATGCAAGCAACTCCGCCTCACTCGCCGTCAGATATCCATCCTCATTGAGATTGCCAATGATCAGTTCTGCCGCCTCATGCACCTCGGGTTTCAGATGCAGCGGACCCAATTGCCACAACAAATGATCGGACAGTGTGCTGGGCTGTGAAAGAAAATTTTCAAAGGAAGGCCGCTCATCGCTCTCGCCGCCATCAGGGGAGCGAAAACCAGGATCTAAATAATCCTGAAAATAGGAACCAAAATCAATCTCTTCGAAAGGATCACGCTCGGCCTTGGGAATCTCGGTTGCCTCGGCTGGTACATCTTCCGCGCCTTGCACCTCTTCGAGTACCGGTGTGCTCTCGTCCAACTCCTCCAGCACAGGATTCTCAACGATCTCGGCGTTGATCATCTCCTTCAATTCCATTTTGTTCAGCGCCAGCACGCTGACCATCTGCACCAAGCCAGGGGTCAATACCTGCTTCTGAGAAACTTTTACGTTCAGTCTTTGTTGAAGAAATGACATGCGCGCCCTTGAACCTTCATTCCCGATTGCCTTCAGTTTACATGTGCTGGAAGAGAAAAATTGAATACGCGCATCTACGCCACATTAGAATAAGTCACGAATCAATTGCCAAACGTGAAACTCTCGCCTAGATAGACCCGTTTCACGTCAGGATCGCGTCCCAATTCTTCCGGGGTTCCGCTGCGAAATATCTTTCCTTCATTGATGATGTAGGCTCGATCCGTTACAGAAAGCGTTTCACGCACGTTGTGGTCGGTAATCAGAATGCCATAGCCGCTGGCCTTGAGATCAAAAATGATTTCCTGCAAATCATGCACCGCAATTGGATCGATTCCCGAAAAAGGTTCGTCCAGCAGGATAAAGCGCGGATCAATGCACAGGCAGCGCGCAATTTCCACACGACGCCTCTCACCGCCAGAGAGCGCATAGCCATGCGTTTTGCGCACATGGCCCAGATTCAATTGCTCCACAAGTTTTTCCATGCGCGTGCAACGCTGTTCCCATCCTCCAGGTTGCGTCTCCAGCACGGCAAGAATGTTTTCCTCCACCGTCAGCTTGCGAAAGACAGATGGCTCTTGCGGAAGGTAGCTGATGCCGAAATTGCGCGCGCGCAAATACATCGGCAGGCGGCTGATGTCGGTGCCATCGATCAGAACGCGCCCACCATCCGGCTGAATCAAGCCGACAATCATATAGAAGCTCGTCGTCTTGCCCGCGCCATTGGGGCCAAGCAAGCCCACAACCTCGCCCTGATGAATCTCCAAGCTCACGCCGCGCACCACCTGCCGTCCGCGATACGTCTTGGCCAAATGATCCGTCGAGAGTTTTTGCATTTACTTCTGCACCCGCGTCACTGCTGTAGTTGGCTGCTGCGCGCCTAAAACCTGCACCGTGTTTTGCTCCGAAGCAAAGACCAATGCTCTCCCCGTCAGCGAACCTTGCGATGCGTCTACCAAACGTGGCGGATGTTCCTCCGTCCCCGTCAGCACAAAACGCCCGTCACTGGCAGTGTAGACGATTCGCGCCCCAGTTCCACTTCGACCCGGCTGCACAAGCTGCACATTGCCCTGCGCCACAAATCTTTCTACGGATGTCTGTCCTGATAAGACGCCAGCGGCGGCAGATTTATTTTCCTCTGCGCTGGCAGGCTGTGCTGGCTGCAAATACAAATCCACTGCATCTGCCTGCATCTGTTCGGTCTGCATGGTCATGACAACTCTGCCCGTCCAATGTGCTTTGTGTTCCGCATCGGAGTACACAAGTTCGTCCCCCGTCACATTCACTGGCATCGGCGACGCTGCACTCGTATGAGCACCGGACTGCTGCGCCTGCACAAAGGTTCCATGCACCGCGCCGGATGCGCCAGCGCCAGAAGCAAGAATCTCCTGCTGCCCCTGCAAAAACTCCAACGTCGGAGCCTCAATCACATTCGCTCCCTGCCATAGCCGTGCGTTGCCTGAAAAATCTGCCGTGTGATCCTTTTGCCGCAACAGCGCGTGATCCGCAAGAATGTGCGTGGAGTCATACCCGCTCGCGCCAGACAGATTCGCACCGCGCAAGAGTCCTGCCCCTTGCGCACCATTGAACAATGTCGCCCTTACGCCACCCGTTGCTGTCATCGCTCCAGTTGTGCGATTCCACTGCATCTCGTTTGCAAACATCTCCATGTCTGCATTTTGAAAGTGTGGGCTGCCAGTCAACGTCACCAGTTGAGCGCCCGCAGCGTACTCTGCCCGGGCAGCAGTAATGGTTGAATCCCCACTTCCACTTAAAAATTCTTGCTGGTGGATTTGCTTCGGTCGCTGTGTCTCCACGCGGGTGACCACCTGGCGCAGCACCACATGGCCTTGCTGCACCGCAGATTGCAGCGTGCTGGCATCAAAATTCATTGCGCGCTTGTCCACGGTCTGCGCTGCTTGTGAGTTCGGGGCAAAAAATGCAGTCAGCCTGTCGCCACTGCTGGAGTTCACCGTGCCATCGGCGTCTTCGCTCCGTATCTCCGTGTCGCCAGCTCCATTCACGCGCTCTAATTGATTGCCTGCGGCAAACTTCGCTACCAGCCGCTGCCCGTGCAGATTCATCTTCTTTGCCCAAGTTTTCTGTTGGCCCTGTTTGGGGTTTGGAGCAACGGGATTTATTTGCTGCAACACGGCATCGCCGTTGGCATCCGCTTCGCTTAATTCCAAATTTCTTTTTGCATCCGCAGAAAAATGCAGCACCATGTGCCCCGCCTGCATTGTTCGCGTCAAAGCAGTGCCCTGCAACCGCTGCCGCAGACGCACAGCACGATCCAGCACCGCCTGGTGCAAACGTCCTGCGCTGTCAAAATCAAATTGGCCTTCTTGTGCCGAAGCGTGCGTGCGCTGCTGCGCCTGTTGCACATCCATCTGCACGCCACCGGCAAAGTGTGCCGCCTGCGGGCGACTCGAAGCGTCGAGC
>JAJZMO010000122.1 GCA_021798235.1 Acidobacteriota bacterium
CGCCCTAGCTCACACGGCAGCCAATCGAATCCACGGAAGGGACGCTTTTTTCAATGACCACCAGCGGTCTCGCGGTGCAGGGCCAGCCTGCATCGGGCCTCGTCACAAAGGGAAAGCACATCGTCAACGACTTTTCCATTCAAATTGCCACCGTCAACGGTTCCGGGTCGCAATCCGCCAACAGCGTATTGCTGCGCAGCATCTTCCGCATGGGCGTGCCCGTTTCCGGCAAAAATCTTTTTCCGTCCAACATCGCCGGACTGCCCACCTGGTACACCATCCGCGTCAGCAAGCATGGCTGGATCGCCCGCAAGGCCTCCAACGACATTCTGATCGCCATGAATACGGAGACGGCCCAGCAGGATGTGCTCGCGCTCGAAGCCGGAGCTGTCGTCATCTACGACGAATCGCAAAAGCTCAACGAGCTGCGCAGCGACCTCACCTTTTACCCCGTGCCCTTTGACCAGATCACCGCCGCCACCGGCGCAGAGGCCAAGGTGCGCAAGCTGGTCAAGAACATGGTCTACGTCGGCATCGCCGCGCAACTGTTCTCGATCGACATGGAAAAGATTGAGCAGTCCGTGCGCAAGCAGTTCTCCAAAAAAGTGAAGGCCGCCGAGCTGAATCTGAGCGCCGTCCGCGCCGGATTTGACTTCGCCGCCAGCACCCTCACCAAACAGGACCCCTACGTCGTCGAGCCAATGCACGCGACGGAAGGCAAGATCATCATCGACGGCAACGCCGCCACGGCCATTGGAGCCATGTTTGCCGGCGTCAGCGTCGTCACCTGGTATCCGATCACGCCGTCGTCCTCTGTGGTGGAGCAACTCATCGACTACATGAAGCGCCATCGCATCGAGGCAGACGGCAAGGCCAGCTTCGCCATTGTTCAGGCGGAAGATGAGCTGGCGGCCATCGGCATGGTACTCGGCGCAGGCTGGGCTGGCGCTCGCTCCATGACGGCCACCTCCGGCCCCGGCATCTCGCTGATGGCGGAGTTTGCCGGCCTTGCTTACTTCACAGAAATCCCCGGCGTCATCGTCGATGTGCAGCGCACCGGCCCCTCCACGGGCATGCCCACGCGCACCTCACAAGGCGATCTCACCTTCATCGCTGGCCTCTCGCACGGCGACACCAAACACGTCCTGCTGCTGCCCGCCTCGGTGAAAGAATGCTATGAGTTCGCCATCGAAGCCTTCGATCTGGCCGAGCAGTTGCAGACGCTGATCTTTGTGCTTTCCGATCTCGACCTCGGCATGAACAACTGGATGTCCGAGCCGTTTGCTTATCCGGAAAAGCCGATCAACCGCGGCAAGGTGCTCAACGCACAGCAACTGGAAGAGCGCGGCGGCTTTGCCCGCTATAAGGATGTGGACGGCGACGGCATCCCCTACCGCACGCTGCCCGGCACCGACCATCCCGCTGCCGCTTACTTCACGCGCGGCTCCGGCCACAATGAAAAGGCTCTGTACTCCGAGCGTCCCGACGAATACGAAAACAACATGCTGCGCCTGGCGCGGAAGTTTGAAACCGCACGCACGCTGGTTCCCAAACCAGTGCTCGAAGCCAGCAGCAACAGTAAGGTCGGCATCCTCGCCTTCGGCACCAGCCACTGGGCCGTGCTGGAGAGCCGCGACCAACTGGACCGCGAATCGCACATCGCAACCGACTACATGCGTCTGCGCGCCTATCCCTTCTCGCGCGAGGTGCATGAATTTGTCGCCAGCCATGAGCGCGTCTACGTCGTCGAGCAGAACCGCGACGCGCAGATGCTGCAATTGCTCAAGCTCGATCTGCCCACGGAGCAAACCAGCAAGCTGCGCCGCCCAGGAAGGAGCAGGCAAATAACCATGGCTACCCCTGCAACCGCACCCAAGCCCGTCAAGACCAACCGCATTGGACTCCAGATTCTGGACTACCGCGGCGGTAAAACCACGCTCTGCGCCGGATGCGGCCACAACGCCATCTCCGAGCGCATCACGGAAGCCTTTTATGAAATGGGTATCGCACCCGAACGTGTGATGAAGCTCAGCGGCATCGGATGTTCATCCAAGTCGCCAGCCTATTTCATGTCGCGCTCCTTCAGCTTCAACTCCGTGCATGGACGTATGCCGTCCGTGGCCACCGGCGCGCTGCTGGCCAACAAGACCATGCAGGCTATCGGCGTCAGCGGTGACGGCGACACGGCCTCCATCGGCATGGGCCAGTTTGTGCACCTGCTGCGCCGCAACGTGCCGATGATCTACATCATCGAAGACAACGGCGTCTACGGCCTCACCAAAGGCCAGTTCTCGGCCACCGCCGACATCGGCTCCAAGTTGAAGACCGGCGTCATCAACGATCTGCCAGCCATCGACACCTGCGCGCTGGCCATTCAACTGGGCGCAACCTTCGTAGGCCGCTCCTTCTCTGGCGATAAAAAGCAGCTCTCCGCCATGTTGAAGGCCGCCGTCGCGCATCGCGGCACCGTGATGCTGGACGTCATCTCGCCCTGCGTCACCTTCAATGACCATGAAGGCTCCACGAAAAGCTACAAATACATGCAGGAGCACGAAGAGGCCATCAGCGAAGTCGGCTTCGTCCCCCACTTTGAGGACATCGCCGTCGACTACGACGCCAACACCACCATCGACGTGCGTATGCACGATGGCAGCCACCTGCGCCTGCGCAAACTCCACGAAAACTACAACCCCACCGACAGAGCCGGGGCCGTCAAAATGCTCATGGAGTCGCACGCCAAGGGTGAAGTGCTTACCGGCGTCTTTTACGTGGACACGGAGAAGCCCGACTTTGCCACGCTGCTGAATATGGTGGATGAGCCGCTGGCCACGCTGCCGGAGTCGCGCACCCGCCCCAGCCGCGACGTGCTCACCTCCATCATGGACGCGCACAGCTAAACATACTCGCTACGTACAAAAGGCCAACGGCGGCGGAAAAGATTTCCGTCGCCGTTAGCCTTTTGTGCCCATAAAACACCTTCAACCGGCTCTTCTGCACAATCTCAGGGGACGGCTCAGTATCTCTTTTTCCACGTTATAACTTTTGTTATAATCAATGTATGTTGACATTCAAAGTCACCACCATTGGCTCATCCGCAGGCGTCATCCTTCCGAAAGAGGCCTTGGCTCGCCTCAAAGTGAAGAAGGGCGACACGCTCTATCTCACCGAGTGCCCTGACGGCAGCTACCGGCTCACGCCCTACAATCCAGAATTTGAACGGCAGATGCAGTTGGCCGAAGAGATCATGCGTGAAGACCGCGAAGTCCTGCGGGCGCTGTCCCGGTGACACCACGCACCGGCAAGCGTTGGCATTGGCTCTCGCTGGAAGTCCTCTACGCAGTCCATGACCAGCAACTGGCCGAGCATGGCGGACTGCAAGGCATCCGCGACGCCAGTGCGCTAGAGCCAGCCATGGCGCGGCCTCGCAACCTGGAGCTCTATGGCGCACCCGATGCGGCTGCCTTGGCCGCAGCCTACGCTTATGGACTGCTGCGGAACCACGCATTCTCCGACGGCAACAAGCGTACGGCCTGGGTCATGGCGCGCTTATTTTTGGCCAGAAATGGCCACAGGCTGCACTTCCATCCATTGGAGGCAATCTTTGCAATGGAAACCGCAGCCGCCGGTGAGATGCCAGAAGAAACCTTGGCGGCATGGTTCCGCGCCCGCTTGCAAGCCTAGTTCAATCGCACAGTACAACCAAAACTCAACACAAAAACGAACCGGGCCGGGACGCACATGGCAGGAGCTTCCATGTCGTATCCCAGCCCGCTTTGCTTCAGAGCGCGCCCGCGCGCGCTCCAAGACAAACCCATCCGCTGTGGCCGCAATGTCTACTTGGCGCGATCCACGGTGTCGAGCGCGCGCGTCGCCACAAATGCCGGCAACAGCACCATGCTCAAAAATGCCAGCCCTTGCAAAATCCCTACGACGATTGCCATCATTCGCCTCCCCGCGTGCTCGTTTGCGTGCGCCCTGTCCTGACCGTCCAGAGACGCAGCCTGCTTCTCCCTACCCATTCATCCTGCACCCAATCTGGGAATTTGAAAACCGTACTTTAGTCACTTTTCATTACCTTTTCCGCCTAAAGTCCGCAGCAGCAAGGCCGATGCCGCAGCCAAAGCGATACTCCACAGCTCCACGCATCCGGTCGGCGCATCCAGTCGGTGCTTTCAGTCGGTGCTTCCAGTCGGTGCTTCCAGTCTCCCTGCGCCCAAACTTGGACTGCCTTCCATAACATTCCCGCAACCACGCCTCCCAAGCTGCGAAAAAAATTCTTCTTGCCAATCGGAATTTTATCTGTTATAACAAATATCGTTTGAACGTTTACATGTAAGACCGCCCACGGGCGTACATTACTTGATCGAGGAACCCATGCAAGCATCTTTTTGGAAACGCACCCTCTGCGGCCTCACGATTCTCGTTGGCCTGCAAGCAACCGCACAAACCACCCACTGGCAGATTGACCCGGCCCACTCCGATGCACTGTTCTCTGTCCGGCACATGGGCATCGCCAACGTGCATGGCAGCTTCTCTGGCGTCACCGGCACGGTTACGTTGGATGACAAGAACATGGCGCAATCCAGCGTAGACGCTACCATCGACACCACCACAGTGGACACGGCCAACGCCATGCGCGACAAAGACCTGAAAGGCCCCAACTTTCTGGATGTGGCCAAGTTTCCCACCATGCACTTTGTCAGCACCAAACTAGTTCAAACGAATGGGCAGTGGCAGCTTCTTGGCACTCTGACCCTGCACGGGGTCACCAAGCCGGTCACACTGGCCTTGGATACGACAGGGAAAGAACAGCTCGACCCCTGGGGCAAGACGCGCCGCGGCTTTACGGCCACCACCACCATCAACCGGCGGGATTTTGGCGTGGTTTGGAGCGGCACACTCAAGTCTGGCGACGCCGTCGTTGCGGATGCAGTCCAGATCACCTTGGAAGTTGAGCTGATTCGCCAATAGCCGGGTAGAATGCAACCAGTGCCCAGGGTCGGGTTGCAACACACCCGACCTCAAAAAATACTATGCAAGCATCCAAAACGAGTACTGCCACCCGCGCCCCCAAAAGCAACACAGCCACACGACCCTCCACCCGCCACGTCGGCGGACTGCTGCAACACGATTTGAAGCAGAGCGTCCCCTTTGCCAGCCTCCATGCGGAGGCCTTTCTGAACCTGTTGCGCACCGCAGATCATCTCCAGCGCAAGCTCCGCCTCACGCTCAAGCCGCATGGCATCACCGACACGCAGTACAACGTGCTGCGCATTTTGCGGGGAGCTGGACCCCATCCACTTCCCTGTTCGGAGATAGGCGAGCGCCTCATCAGCCAAGTACCCGACATCACGCGACTGCTCGACCGAATGGAGCGCAACGGATTGATCCGGCGCGATCGGGATCACAAAGATCGCCGCATGGTTCTTTCGCGCATCACGCCGGAGGGCCTGGCAAAATTAAAAGATTTGACTGGAGTCTTGGACCGCTGCGTTGCCACCATGCTGGAACACCTGACCAAGCAAGAACTGATTCAGATGATCTCGCTACTGGAAGATGCGCGCCACCCCGAACTGCGCAAGGGCAAGCGCGCAGCACTGCCTGCATCCAAATAAAACGCATCCACACTGCAAAAGAGAAATTTTCCTGGAAGGAAACTAGAGCGGCTTACGCGCGGCTCCGAATGGAAGTAACCTGCGCCGTCAAAGGCTTGGGCCCGGCTGCATTGGGTAGCGACTCTGGCATTGCAGCAGGGGCTGCAGCCAGAACGTGCTGCTTCAAAATTTGATGGTGCAGGCAATACAGCGCCAGCTCCAACCGGTCGGACACTCCCAGCTTGTCATAAACCTTGCGCAGATAATTTTTAATCACCTGTTCCGTGGTTCCCAGCTTGTAGGCGATTTCTTTGTTCCGCATTCCCTGCGTGATGCAAGACATTATCTCCAGCTCTCGCGGAGTGAGGCGGGGCTGTATCTTCGGGCTGGTCAACTGGTTGGCCTGCGCACGATAGGCTTCAATCACCCAACTCACAGACTGATTGTCGATCCAGGTTTCCCCCATGGCAATCTTGCGCACACAGCGCACCAGCAAATCCGGCGGAATCGAACGGGCCACCACACCGCGCACTCCGCGCCGATAGAGGTCCACAATGTTGCTTTCTCGCGTCTCCACCACTTGCACAATCAATTTGGTATCCGGAGCGCGACGCATAATCTCGGGGATACTCTCACTTGCATTGCCGATCAGATTGCCTTCCAGCAGCACAATGTCCGCAGGGTAGCGCTCCAAGGCCAACAACAGGCCCGGATAATTCTCTGCCTGGGCCACCACGCGAATGTCATCTTCCACGGCAAAAACTTTACGAATACCCACGCGATAGATCGCCTGCGTGTCTGCAATGACCACACGCACGCCACCTGCCCGTTCCATCTCTTCTGAGGCCTGCAGTTCAATCCCATCCGGGTTGGGGGAACCTTGCGGAATATCCATGACCATGCCGCCTTATGACAACATCTGGTACTGATCAATCACCGCGGCAATCTCCGCGTCTGTTTCATTCTTGCGGAAGCAGCGCACCACCCGCCCCACGCAATGCACCACAACATTCTTTTCCATGCCCAAGGCACCGGCTGGCAGATTCAAATCAAACTCAATCGTGCTGCCTTTTTCCAGGGATCGTTCAAAACTGAACAGCATCCCGTTGGAAGAGATATTGATGGTTTCTGCCGTCTCTTCCCCTTGCCCTGCCCAGACCTGCACCGGCAGCTTCACGGGAAACCGCACCGCCGTGCGCAACTCAATCGGGTCCGCTGGTTGTGTCGGATGCACTTCCGGGCGTCCGTCACTTCCCTCAATTTCACTTTTGGTCATGGTAGCAGAATACTTCCTGAAATTTACAAAAAATTGAATTGCTTAATTATATTCACGCTAACGGTCTGAATACGGTGAGCCTTTTGATTCCCATCGTATGTCTTGCCCAAACCGTTCTCCATCCAAGGATGGTCAAAGTGTACATCCACTTCCGGCGATTCCAACCAAAAAATCTTCGCCTCCGGGCAACAACTTTTTCTTCCTAAAGGCGGCAGCCACGCCTTTTACTCCCACTCAATGGTGCCCGGCGGCTTCGATGTGATGTCGTACACAACCCGATTGATGCCCCGCACCTCATTCACAATGCGGCTGGAGATGCGCTGCAACACCTCATAGGGCAGCGGGGTCCAGTCGGCGGTCATGCCGTCCTCCGAATGCACCGCGCGCACGGCACAAGTGGCCGCATATGTGCGCTGGTCACCCATGACGCCCACGCTCTGCACCGGCAGCAGCACGGCAAAGGATTGCCAGATTTTTGTATACAGTCCGGCGGATTTGATCTCTTCGACCACAATCGCGTCAGCCTCTTGCAGCAGAGCCACGCGGCTGGCGGTGACCTCGCCCAGAATGCGCACGGCCAGGCCCGGCCCCGGAAACGGCTGGCGCTGCAGGATTTCCTCTGGCATGCCCAAGTCGCGGCCCATGCGGCGCACTTCGTCCTTGAACAGGTCGCGCAGTGGCTCGATCAACTTCAACTGCATTGTCTCTGGTAAGCCGCCCACGTTGTGGTGGCTCTTGATGGTCTGCGACGGCCCCTTCACCGAAGACGACTCAATCACATCGGGGTACAACGTTCCCTGCACCAGCCAATCCACCGTGCCTGAATGCTCTGCGATGCGCTGCGCCTCGTCATCAAAGACAGCGATAAACTCGCGCCCGATGATCTTGCGCTTGGCCTCTGGATCCGTCACACCGGCCAGCCGCGATAAGAAGCGCTCACGCGCGTCGACGGCCACCAGATTGAGTCCGAGATGTCCGCGCAGATTTTCCTGCACCTTTTGGAATTCATTCTTGCGCAACACACCGTTGTCCACAAAAACGCAGGTGAGCCGGTCGCCAATGGCGCGATGCACCAGCACCGCGGCCACAGAAGAGTCCACGCCGCCAGAGAGTGCGCAGATGGCGCGGCCTGCGCCCACTTGCTGGCGAATGCGCTCGACGGTGGTTTGGATGAAGTGCTCTGGCGTCCAGTCGGCGGCGACGCCGCAGATGCGGAAGAGAAAGTTACGCAGCAGCTCCGTGCCCTGGCGTGTGTGGTGTACTTCTGGATGGAATTGCACGGCCCAGATGCGACGTTTTTCATCAGCGATGCCGGCCACGGCGTTGTCCGTTTTCGCCGTTAAGACAAAGCCCGGCGGCAACTCCAGCGCCTCATCCCCGTGGGACATCCAAACATGCTGCTGCTTGGCCAGGCCAGCCAGTAATGGCGTTTCGGCGACGAGCTTCACCTCGGCATGGCCATACTCCCGCCGCGTGGCCGAGCTGACCTTGCCGCCCAAATGATGCGTAATGAATTGCAAGCCATAACAAATTCCCAGCACCGGCTTGCCCAGCGCCAGCACGCGCGCATCCGCCGCCGGAGCGTCAGCGTCATAGACCGAGCAAGGCCCGCCGGAAAGAATAATGCCTGCCGGATTGGCCGCCGTGATCTGCTCCAGTGGAGCGGTGCAAGGCAGCACGATGGAGAAGACATTCTGCTCCCGAATCCGCCGCGCAATGAGTTGCGTGTACTGCGAGCCAAAGTCGAGAATCACGATGGTGGAGGCCTGCGTGGCCGGCTGCGATGGGGAGGAATTCAATGCGGTTTTGGAAGAGTGCACGGGCCGTTCCTTCTGCATGGCAATCGCTGGGAGTACCTCTCCAGTGTACTGGATGCGCAGGGCCGCGGTTACGCGCGCTCCGGTGCGGTTTTGCCTAATCCTCTGGCTGCTGCAGCGCGCGCCACAGGTCTAAAAACGCGGCCAGGCGCACCACTTGAAAGAAGTCCGATGCGGCCAGATACAAAATGCCGATGAAGACCCACCAGATGTAAAACACCGCCGGGGTCAGCTCGTCTTGAAACGGCACCAACACCGCCGAGAACACCATGGCCAGCACCACCAAGCACAGCTTGACGATTCCCATCACCAGATTGATCTCGACCAGACGGCTGCGCAGCCCGCGCAACCGTTCGCGCCCATAGGCAGCGCCCAGCCAAGCCGATGGCCCCAGCGCCAGGCCCAGCGCGGCGAAGACACTTTTTTTCTCCAAAAGCACCAAGAGCGGCGCGATGCTGAAAACCCAACTGCCCACGGCCCACAGCACGAAAACTCCCAGAGAAAGAAAGATGGCCTTGGCGAAGTAGCCGACCAGATTCGGCTGCGGCCCGCCGAGCGAAACCTGCGCCACATGCCGCAAGCCCATCCACCAGAGAGCGATGCTGCCACCCAAGGCGAGCACGCGCAGCCATTGCAGCGCAGCCACACGCAACGGCGCGCGATGCAGGTGCGCATCATAGCGGCGCAGCACGGCCACGCGGCCCACGCCAGAGACCACCGCCCAAGCCACAGCAAAGACCGGCAAAAACCACACGGCCACAGCGCGCACCGGCGGCAGCAGCGCGTCCACCACGGCAGAAAGAATCTGCGCAGCGGTCACTGAATCCAACAGGGAGAAATGTTCGATGCCGGTTGGCTCCAGCGAAACCGAGTGATAGATGCGCCAGCCCTCATGCAGCAGCACCAGCAGCGCGGGAATGCCCAGCGACCAGCGCCAGAGCAACTCCAGCCCCAGCAACGACGGCCTGCGCCAGCAGCGGGACATGGTGCCGACAAAGGATTGCGTACCTCGAATTGTTTGCTGCGATGGCGACATGGCTGGAATTTCAGGTTGTGCTGTTACGTTTCATTTCATCTTGGCGCTGCATCCAGGTCTCAAAATCGAGACCCGGGGCACCCACTGAAAAAACGGCTCTGCTGATTTTTTTTACTTCACCACGAAATTCACCAATTTGCCTGGCACCACAATCGCCTTCACGAGCTGCTTGCCAGCCAGTGCCGCTTGAATCTTTTCCTGCTCCAATGCGGCCGAGCGCAGCACGTCCTCGCCACTGCCCACGGGCACGGTAACCACGGCGCGCAACTTGCCGTTCACCTGCACCG